>NZ_AHBC01000021.1:0-93773 GCF_000236625.2 Halomonas sp. GFAJ-1 | reverse complement strand
GCTATTAACAAAAAGCTATTAACAAAAAGCTATTAACAAAAAGCTATTAACAAAAAGCTATTAACAAAAAGCCCCTTCACAGGAAGGGGCTTTTTGAAAGAAACCTGTAATACCACTTTAGCAACATGCGGCGGATGTCGTTAAGCTGACTCTCTCACCATCTCAGTTACTCATTAATGACCGCAACTGGGATAAAACATATTACTAGAAGATGGTAGCGGGGACCGGATTTGAACCGATGACCTTCGGGTTATGAGCCCGACGAGCTACCAGACTGCTCCACCCCGCATCAATCTAGGTCGACAATAATAGACACTTGAACCACTTACGTCAAGAACTCATTTTCAAGAACTTGCTTCAAGTACAATTTTTGTCTCAGGTGCCAACCCCTGCTTTCTTTTACAAAAGCGTCTTAGGCAAAAACTCTGGGAAGCTGACAAGCCAGCAAAACAGATGGTGCCGAAGGCGGGACTTGAACCCGCACGACCATACGGTCACTACCCCCTCAAGATAGCGTGTCTACCAATTCCACCACTTCGGCATCAGGGGAGGCTAAAGAAAGCGACATCAAGACGTTACTCGCTGCTTTCCTCTAGCACTGGCGCGGTATTATCCATACTTGCAGGGCCGTCGTCAAGCGTTGGAAGACTACGCTGCTGCTCAATGAGGCGAGAGTCGGGGATACCTGCTTCCGGGGATTGGCTCGCCTGGGTCGCAAAGTAAGCGAGCGTCATCGAGGTTACGAAAAAACCTGCCGCTAGCACAGCGGTCGTACGGGATAAGAAATTACCGCTTCCCCGCGAACCAAAAACGGTTTGCGATGCACCGCCACCAAAGGCGGCCCCCGCTTCGGCACCTTTACCCTGCTGAAGCAGGATGAGTACAACCAGGGCGATCGCAATCACCACGTGAACCATAAGAATTGCAACTTGCATGGCGTTATCCTGCTGACTGACAAATGGCGTAGAAATCGTTGGTTTTGAGCGAGGCACCGCCCACTAAACCACCGTCGATATCCGGCTGCGCGAGTAGCTCAGCCGCATTACTTGCGTTCATGCTGCCGCCGTATAGCAGCTTAAGCTGCTCGGCAAGCGAGGCATCAAAACCAGCCTGGTAGGCGCGAATACCCGCCATCACCTCTTGGGCCTGCTCAGGAGTAGCGGTGCGCCCGGTACCAATTGCCCATACGGGCTCATAGGCAATCACGACATGAAGGCGCTGAGCGGGTTCCAAACGGGCCATCACGTGACCGACTTGGCGAAGCACAACATCCATCGTACTGCCCGCATCACGCTCTTCCAGGGTTTCGCCAACGCAGAGAATAGGCGTCAGGCCGACATCCAAGGCGGCTACCAAGCGGTCAAACACCTGCTCATCGGTTTCACGATAGAGCTTGCGACGCTCAGAGTGGCCGACCAGCACATAGCCAACCTCAAACTCTTTCAGCATTCGGCCGCTAATTTCACCCGTATGCGCCCCTGAGTGCTGGGGGTTGAGCGTTTGCGCCCCTAATTGCAGCGGCGTGTTTTTGAACGCATGACGGGCCGCATCCAAATACGGAAATGGCGGTATGATAACAACGTCGATATCTGCAGACAGTGTTGCTGCCGCGAAAGCGTCTCCAAACGCTTGAATCAACGCCGTCGAACCGTTCATTTTCCAGTTACCGGCAATTAATGGCGTGCGCATTGACTATCCTCACTCAAGGTGGAGCGAAATGGTATAGGAGCAGCCTTGTCAAGACAACCGCTGTTACAGGCATAGCGCGGTTTGTTGTACAGCTTAACTCAGCAGCGCCTGCACCTGATTGGCTAGGTGGCTGGCCAGCTTATCCACATCCAGATGGGCACGACCTTCCACCATCACGCGAATAAGCGGCTCGGTGCCCGAAGGCCTGAGCAGCACACGCCCCTGGTCACCCAACTCTTTTTCAAGCGTCGCTACGGCGTGCTGCAAAGGCTCTGACGCCATTACTTCTTTGGCACTAGCACCCTTTGGCAGCCTAACATTCACCAGCGACTGCGGCACTTTTTCCAAACCTTTTAGCAGCACGGGTAAGGTTTTTTGTTCACGCATCATCAGCGCTAACACCTGAAGAGCAGAAACAATCCCATCCCCCGTGGACTGCACATGCCCGCAAACAATATGCCCCGAGGACTCGCCGCCAAGCTCCCACCCATTCTCAGCCATCATCTCCATCACGAAGCGATCACCGACCTTGGCCCGGGCAAAGGGGATACCCAGCTTTTCCAGTGCCATGGCAAGGCCAAAATTGCTCATGAGCGTTCCCACCACGCCGCCTTCCAGCAGCCCTCGCTCGTGACGGTCCCGGGCAATCAGATAAAGAATATCGTCGCCATCGACTTCGCGGCCATCAGCATCGACCAACAGCAAGCGGTCGCCATCCCCATCAAAGGCAATGCCTAAATCCGCCCCCTGCTGAATAACCGCTGCCCGCAGCGCTGCGGGGTGGGTGGAGCCTACTTGCTGATTAATATTTAGCCCGTTAGGGGAGGCCCCGATGACACTCACCTCCGCACCCAGCTCACGGAACACATTGGGCGCAATGTGATACGTCGCGCCATGGGCGCAGTCGAGCACCACTTTCAGTCCGTGCAGGCTTAAGCGATCCGGCAAGGTAGACTTACAAAACTCAATGTAGCGCCCCGCGGCATCATCAATCCGCGTTGCTTTTCCCAGCGAAGCCGCCGCTGCCGTGGTTAACGGTGCATCCAGCATTGTTTCAATGCGATCTTCTATCTCATCGGGTAGCTTTTTACCCTCCGCCGAAAAGAACTTAATGCCGTTATCATCAAAGGGATTATGGGACGCGGAAATAACAATACCGGCATCCGCACGGAAGGTGCGAGTTAAGTAGGCGATCCCCGGCGTGGGCATAGGCCCCAAAAGCGAAACATCGACGCCTGCAGCAGAAAGCCCTGCCTCAAGCGCAGACTCAAACATATAGCCTGAGATGCGCGTATCTTTCCCAATCAGCACCCGGGTAGACCCCTTTTCACGGCGCAGCACTTGACCCGCCGCCCAGCCCAGTTTGAGCATAAAATCAGCGGTAATCGGCGCCTGCCCAACGGTGCCACGAATACCGTCTGTGCCAAAATAACGTCGTGTCATGCATCAAACTCCTTGTTTAGCGGCGGCTCGCAACCCTCTTGCAACACTGCCCACGCCATATTAACGGCATCCACCGTTGGGCCTACATCGTGAACGCGTACGATATTAGCCCCCCGCTCGACCGCCATAGCGGTTAGCGCAAGACCACCTGCCAAACGCTCTTCTACCGGGCGACCCAGCACTTTACCAATCATGCTTTTGCGCGACATACCGACCAACAGTGGCAGCTCTAACGCCTGTAACGCATCCATATATTTGAGCAAGCGTAGATTATGTTCAACGGTTTTACCGAAGCCAAAGCCGGGATCGAGCAGCAACCGGTTACGGCGCAACCCTGCAGCTTCGCAGGCCGCAACGCGCTCTGCCAAATAGGCCACTACCGCACTTTCAACCGGCTGCTCATAGCGGGGTGACTGCTGCATATTCTGCGGCTCGCCCTGACGGTGCATTAAGCAGACCGGCAGGCCACTACCGATAGCAGCAGCCAGCGCACCTTCTCGCTCTAACGCGCGCACATCATTAATCATACCCGCACCGAGCGCGCTGGCTTGGCGCATGACCGCTGGACTGCTGGTATCGATCGACACCAACGCGTCCAACTCTCGCACCAGCGCTTCCACAACAGGGGACACACGATCTAGCTCTTCTTGCTCAGAGACAGCTGGCGCACCTGGGCGCGTTGACTCGCCCCCCACATCAATCATCACCGCCCCTTCGGCGAGCATGCGCTCCGCATGGCGTAGCGCATCGTCCAGGGCGACGTGCTGCCCCCCATCGGAAAACGAATCAGGAGTCACATTGAGAATACCCATTACTCGGGGAAACGAGAGATCTAGCAAGTGGCGCCCACAGCGCAAGTGAAAGGCGCTGTCCGCTGCCTGTAAAGATGATGAAGAGTCAACTGTCGATTTCATGCGGCGGCCTGATTAAAAAGAGAACATTGCTGCGTGATGACCACAGCATAACAAAAAGGCGCCCCATAATGGGACGCCTTACCCGATGACATTAGATAAGCTACTGGTGCAGTTATATTACTTGTAGCCACTATTTCTCTTCTGGAAGTGATGCTACCTCTTGAGTCGAATCATAAAGATAACAGGCCACCTCATGCTCCCTGGCGATTAACCGCCGCCTTGGCGATGGCTGAGCGTCAAACTGCACAAGCAGGCACTTGCCTTGCACATTGATTCGCGCAGCCTCCCAAAGAGAGGCATGCTTCGCAGAAAGCACCTCTTGAAGCTCTTTGCGTGCGGCCGTTTCACTGACATTTTCGGCTAGTGCTAGCTGAGCCGATAATCCAGTCACGCTAACCCCGGCTAGCTTGTGAAGCTCACCTCCTCGAATTCGCCATTCACTCATAGCAGTTGCCACATCACGCCCCTCCCAGCCACAGCATGCCATCGCCTTCGGACAGCGCGTATGAAAGTGGCAACCATTTGGAGGCTCCACGGCACTTGGAATCTCACCAGCACTTTCTAATGGCGCTTTGAATACGGCGGGGTCGGGTTCGGGGCTAGCATCCAACAAAAGCTGCGTATAAGGATGTTTGCGCTCTCGAATCAAAGTATCAGTAGGGCCGACTTCAACGATTTCACCGAGATACATGATCGCCGTTCGATCCGCCACATAGCGAATTGTCGGCAAATCATGGCTAACGTAGACAAATGATATCCCTAACTCATTGCGGAAACGCCGCATCAGGTTAAGCACCCCGGCGCGAATTGATACATCCAGCATAGACACCGGTTCATCAGCCACCATAAAGCGCGGCTCAAGCACGATGCCCCGCGCAATGGCGACACGCTGCCGCTGCCCGCCAGAAAGTTCGTGGGGAAAACGCTCCTGATAAGCACTGGCTGGCTTTAGGCCCGCGCGCTCCAAAGACTCAACCACCCGCTGCTCTAGCTCTTCACCCTCGGCCAGCTTATGAATGATCAGCGGCTCTGCAACAATATCGTAGATCGTAAAACGCGGGTTGAGCGTTTGATACGGATCCTGAAAGATCATCTGGGCACTGCGTCGGAAAGCCTTAAGATCCGCGCCTTTGAGTGCCGCGATGTTCTGGCCGTCAAAACGAATTTCGCCCGCGGTAACATCCTGGAGGCGAACCAACATTTCACCCGTGGTCGTCTTGCCTGACCCAGACTCTCCCGCTAAACCGAGGATTTCGCCTTCACGCAGCTCAAAGTCGATATCATCAACAGCGTGCACCTTGCGCTCCTGGCGCTTGCGGCCAAAGCCTTCAAAAAAGCCCTGCTCCACGGGGAAGTATTTCTTAAGCCCCTCCACTTCAAGTAGCGGTGTATCGCTAATCCGTCGCTCAAGACTCCCCGCGCCCTGCACCTGTTCACCGAGACGCTCACCAGCAATCTGCCAAGTGTCATTCCTGGCCGCCTGCTGGCGAAATTCCGCCGCCTGCTCAGGATAATGGCAAGCAGCCTGCCGCCCCTCTCCCACGTATGTTAATGCGGGGGTTTCCTCGCTGCAGCGTTGAGTAGCAAACGGACAGCGCTCGGCAAAACGACAGCCCGAGGGTGGATTGAGCAAGTCAGGCGGACTGCCCGGAATCGAGATCAGCTCCTTCTGAGCGCCCTCCAGGGTTGGGAAGGCATTGGTCAGGCCCATGGTGTAAGGGTGAAAGGGCGACGCAAAGACTTCACGCACCGGCCCAGTCTCCATGATGTGACCACCATACATGACCGCCACCCGGTCACAGGTCTGAACGACCACAGAGATGTCGTGGGTAATAAAGATCAGCGCCAAACCGCGCTCACGACGCAGCTTCGTCAAGCGAGATAAAATCTGCGCTTGAGTCACCACGTCCAGCGCCGTCGTTGGCTCATCCGCCACTATCAGCTGAGGATCCAGCGCTAGCGCCATGGCGATCACGGCACGCTGCTTCATACCACCACTCATTTCGTGTGGATAGGCAGACAGCCGCCCAGGGTCAATCCCGACATCACGAAATAACTGCTCGGCATGAGCCCAGGCTTCTTTGCGGTTAATCTTGCGGTGCGCACTCATCGCCTCAAGAATTTGGTCACCCACGGTATAGACCGGATCCAGGGCATTCATAGCGGCCTGAGAGATCCAGGCAATCTCATCCCAGCGCACCTTGCGCATGGCTTCAGGGTCGAGGTTCAACAGGTCTCGGCCAGCAAAATCAATGCGCCCCTTTGGCACTAGGCCATTAGGTGGTAACAGGCGCAGCATCGCCTTGGCGGCAGTAGTTTTACCGCACCCCGACTCACCCACCAGCCCCAAGGCTTCGCCAGGTGCCAAATCAAAGCTCACACCATCGACGGCCTGCACTGGCCCAGCCCCTGTCTGGTAGTGAATGGCTAAGTCATCGATGGTTAATAGCGGTTTAGTGGTCATCGACGTGCCCTCAAACGTGGATTGGCGACTAACTCAAGTGAGCGAGAGATGAAAAACACTGAGAGCACTGTGATCATAATTAGCAGGCCCGGTGGTAGATTCCACCACCACGCCTCGCGCCAGGCGCCGGATAGGCGAGCATTGTGCAAAATCCCACCCCAAGAGATCGATTGGGGGGGGCCTAATCCCAAGAAGGATAGCGTGGCTTCCGCAATGATCGACACCCCGACAATAATTGCCAATTCAAGGAATACCAGCGGCATAACGTTAGGGAAGATATGCAGATACATAATGCGCAAATCGGACGCCCCTGCCACACGTGCGGCTTTAACGAACGGTCGTTCACGCAGGCTCAGGACCTGAGAGCGAATCAGCCGCGCAACGGTTCGCCAGGTCAGTAGCGATACCGCCAAAATCACAATAAAGAGACTGGGCTCAAACAGCAGCACCAGAATCAGCGCAAAAGGCTCAAAGGGAATGCCATACATCACATCTACCGTGCGCATCAGCACGGTCTCGGTGCGGCCACGGAAGTATCCTGCCACCAGTCCCACATTGGCACCTATCAATACCACCAGGGAGGCGCCAAGAAAGCCTACCAGCAGGGCAATTTGAGAACCGTGAACATTCTGACTGAACAGGTCGCGACCCAGGTGATCGGTACCAAACCAGTGCTCACCGCTCGGCGGTGCCAAGCGATTCACAAACCGATCGGAGCCGATAGCAAAGAAGCTATCTTCGGTGACCATTAACGCCCTTAAGTGGCGCTCTTCGTCACTGGGCACCAGCTGCCATTCGCCTCCTGGCTCACGCTCGAAGACAATACCACTCCGCCCCACCGCGAACGCATGGCCCTCATCGGTTATCCAACCAGCGCGCATGGCGCGGGAGTCCGGAGCACTCTGGCTCTGCCAACGAGCCTGGGCATCCTCACGTACCAGCACGGTTCCCCGCTCGCCAACAATCAGCCCCGCCCCGCTATCCGCAATATGGATATGATTGAGTTCACGATTGCCGGGCAACCGCTCCAAGCTCAGGCTATCGTCCTGGGGGTCAAGGCGGAGCGCTATACCACGGTCACCGACCAGCCAGGCGCTTCCGTCTGTGTCCAGCGCCACCGCATTGAGCTCGAAGCCACGACCCACGGGGCTCACCAGCGATGTCACCTCTCCGCTGTCCAAGCTCAATAGCCAGACCGTTTCTCCACCGCCCACCAACAGTGCTGTGTCGTCGTCGCGCCAAGCGATGCCATTGACACTTAGCGGATCGGGCATCTCAAAAGTTTGCCAGCTGTCATCTGGACTCCACAGCGCCACCGTACCTTGAGCCCCAGCCACCAGGGTTGCACCGTCTTCACGAATATTGACGGCGTTCAGCGTCGTGGTGATAGGTGTATCGAGAGGCGACCAATCACCACCCGCATAGCGCCACACCACACCGTCGCGGCCTACTGCCATTCCTAGCCCATCGCGGTAGTCGGCAGCATTAAGGGTGACTTCGCCGAGCGGTGAAGATGCCACCCAATGTACTTGGTCACCGTCGTCGCTACGCAAGAACAGCGAGCCCTCCTCGCGCTCGTTAACAGCCAGCGGCTCATGGGTGGATAGAAACGGCGCAAACAACGCCATAGCGATAATCGACAGCAGCACGAAGAGACCCACGAGCGCCAGCCGATCGCCCAGAACAGCCTTTACAGGCTCCTGAGCACTTTTCAGAAATCGAGATCGGTTCATTTGAAGCTCACCCTTGGATCCAACATGGTGTAAAGAATGTCGACCAACAGATTAAGAGTGACCACGAAAGCGGCCATCACTAGGAAACTGGCTTGGGCAAGCGGGAAATCAGAGGTGCGCACTGAATTGAGAATTTCCCGCCCCAATCCGGGCCAAGAGAAGACTACCTCGACAACCACTTGACCGCCCGCCGCCAAGCCAATTGTCACAGCTAACTGGGTGACCACTGGCAACAACGCATTACGAGCAGCGTGAGCATAGAGAATGCGGCGTTCTGGCAAACCTTTAGCGCGCGCCATTTCGATAAAATCTTCGCCATAAACTTCCAACATGGTGTTACGCATGATCAGTAACGGCGACCCCAGATAGTAGAGAGCTACCACTAGCGCAGGCAGGATCAGGTGATGCAAAAAGTCGAGGGTGAATATTTTGTCAAAAAAGCCCGAGGCTTCGTAGGGGAGTGTTCGCATGCCGCTGGTGGGTAACCAACCAAGCCCAATGCCAAATACCAGGATAGCGATCATCCCTGTCCAAAACATTGGTGCCGAACGGAACATCAAGCCGACAAAGATACCGCTGGTGTCTACACGACTGCCCCGCCGCCATGAAAGCCAGGCCCCTAACGGCGCGCCAACAGCATAAGCAAGCACAATGGCGGGCAGCATCAGCACCATGGTGTTCCCTAACCGCTCCCAGATGATATCCGCAACAGGGGCACGGTAGTGGAAGGAGTAGCCAAAATCGCCCTGCACAATATTGGCTAAGTAGATAAAGTATTGCTCCCAGATTGGTCGATCAAGGCCAAAACTGGCACGGATGCGTTCGCGCTCCTCGGGGTTTAGCCCCTCAGTAATCAGCGCTGCTGTGGGATCCGGCAACCCTAAGCGAAAGAGAAAGAATAGCAACGTGGCGATGATAAACAGCGCCATAAAACCATGCAGAACACGGCGTATCAGATAACTGCTACGTGATGACATGACGGACTCGCTGTGAACGGCCGTTCACCCTGCACAGCCTTGTGGGTGTGCAGGGTGGTGGCACCTATATTAAGGAAGGATGTACCCGACGCGCTTAGCGCAGCAGGCGACCATCCTCGTCCCAGGAGTAACCAGCCTCTTCCAGCTCGGCACGCGCCGCTTCCATATCAAACTCAAAGCGTTCGATAAAGGCGTCATGCCAGAAGGTGTTAACCGGCGCAATCACGCTAGACCCAACCTCACCACGGCCATCGAGCAGCACATTGACCATGCGCTCACGATCACTCGCCATGGTCAAAGCACGGCGCATGGCACGGTCGTCAAACGGTTCGCGACGCAAGTTGAAGGTTAAGTGGAAGTAGCCAAAGTCAGGCACATTGACCACGGTAAGATGATCCTGGCTTTCAGCCAAGCTGATCTGGCCAGGTTCCATGCGCCAAGCAGTCACATCGATCTCGCCAGTCTGCAAGCCGGTGTAGACACCCTCCATATCGGCGTAGATGATAAACTCCACCCCATCAACGTCGATGTTATCAGCATAGAAGTGATCATCGAACTTACTGATGGCCATGAACTCCCCCCGATCAAAGCGCTCGAACTGGAAGGGGCCAGAGCCAACTGTTGGTGTCTCGCTGGGGCTCAGTGTGGACGCATCCTCTATTTCAGACCAGATATGCTCGGGCAGAATAGGAATCTGTGATAAAGAAATGCTCGCAAAGGAAGCGGATGGCTCTTTTAGGTGGAAGTGCACCGTCAGCTCATCGACCATCTCTGCCCGCTCCAGCGCTGCTAGGTAGGAGTTGAAGTAGCTGTAATCCTGGTCAAGGTAGTAGTTCCAGGTAAAGGCAACGTCACTGGCCGTTACTGACTCGCCATCGTGAAACGTCATGCCTTCCCGAAGTGTCACCTCAATCGTGGTGTCGTCAACTTGCTCTACCTTCTCAGCCGCCCAAGGGAGTGGCTCTACATCAGCGGACAGACGCACTAAACGATCATAGTAGAGGCGCATCCATTTCCAGCCCCATACCGAGGTGGATGCCAGTGGGTTAAGGTTGTCTGGCTCCTGTGGCCCACCGATACGCAGGGTGCTGCGCTCGCCTACTGGGACAGCTTCCATCGGCCCCCATTCGCTGTACAGTCCCTCGCCGGCCATCGGCTCAAAACCTTCGAAGGCATCATGGTTGTAGGCCACCACCTCATCGCGGAAGAAAAGCACGATCAACGGCGCATCGGGTTTATAGAGTTCCTGCATCTCCATGACCAGTTGCTGACGCTCTTCTGGGTCGAAGGCTTGCGATTGCTGGTCAAACAGCGCGTCAAACTCAGGGTTATTATAACCACCAGGGTTATTGCCACCTGGCGAAGACTGACGAGAGTCCAATGTGCTCAGGAAAAATTGCGGATCCAAGCGATCTGTGCGACCACTCCAACCAAGAATCGTTGCGTCAAAATCTTGCTGATCGTAGAAGCGTTCTAGAGCGGTACTAAATTCTGTGGGCGCTACTGTGACATCCAACCCCAGCTCCCTCCAACGCTCAGCAACAATAAATGCTGCTTCATAGCGAATAGGGTCATAAGATTCCGTCGTTGTAGTAAGTGTAATCGACGGTATAGGCTCTTGAGCTTGAGCTTGTATAGCAAAAGCGCCAAAACCCAATGTAAGCGCCGCCAGTAATGGTACTGAAGCACTCGGCACCCCCAAAGCGCCGATTAGTCGCTTTTTATTTATATTATGCATTTTATCTCCCTAAGGACATTGCCCAGGCAATTTAAAATTAGTTTTTTTAGTTACTAAACCAACCTAATAAACATACGTTAAACTGTCAAATTCTCCCTTTAAACACTTTTTATGCTGTTCCTACCCATACTTCCATTTCGTAGAGAAACCCAAAGACAAGTAAGGCGCCTATAGAGGCGCCTCAGATTGCTTACAAAATGCTGGCACTTTTGCCAGTGCTTTGATCCTGCACAGCAGAGTCAAAGCACTCTTACCCGCCTAGATCGACCCTTAGTGCGCTATGACAAATAAACTGCACTCCACAGTGATTGCACCAAAATAAGCACCTTAAACGACAAAGCCCCACCAAAAGTGGGGCTCGTCAGCAGTCTTAATCGCCCTGTTCAGGCCGAACAATTTAGAGAATGTTTTTACGACCCAGCAGGACCACCTAACGGATCTGAAGGGCGGCGACGAGGTTCGTCGTCATCTTCTTCACCATCATCCTGGGATGGCGTGCCGTCTACCGGCTCTTCAGCACTGGCTTCTGGCTTGTCATCATTGACGGGCATACCGCCACCAGATGAATCACCATCGTCCCAGCCTTCCGGTGGACGCGGGTCGCGACCTTCCATGATGTCTTTCAGCTGCGTGGCATCAATGGTTTCAAACTTCATCAGCGCTTCAGCCATGGCGTCCAGCTTGTCGCGGTTGTCGTTCAGAATCTGCCGCGCTTGCTCGTAGCACTCGTCAATAATCTTGCGGACTTCTTTATCAAGACGCGTGGTCGTTTCGCCAGACTTTAGCTTGCCGCCTTGACCAGGGCCGCCGAGGAACTGGTGAGACTCATCCTCGTCGTACATGATCGGGCCCATTGCATCCGAAAGCCCCCACTTCGCCACCATATTGTGAGCAAGCTCGGTTGCACGCTTGATGTCGTTCGAGGCGCCCGTAGTCACACCATTGGGGCCTAACGTCATCTCTTCGGCGATACGGCCACCAAACAGCGAGCAGATTTGACTGAGGATCTGCTGACGCGAGAGGCTGTAGCGGTCTTCTTCCGGCAAGAACATTGTCACGCCCAGCGCACGGCCACGCGGAATGATAGTTACCTTATAGACCGGATCGTGCTCAGGCATGACCAAACCGATAATGGCGTGACCCGACTCATGGTAGGCCGTATTGAGCTTCTCTTTATCGGTCATCACCATGGATTTGCGCTCGGCGCCCATCATGATCTTATCTTTAGCAAGCTCCAGCTCTTCCATAGCCACTAAGCGCTTGTTACGACGAGCAGCAAATAGTGCCGCCTCGTTAACCAAGTTGGCTAAGTCAGCACCGGAGAAACCCGGGGTACCACGGGCGATCAATTGCGGCTTAACGTCGTCGGCCAACGGCACTTTGCGCAGGTGAACGCCCAAAATGTGCTCACGGCCACGAATATCGGGCAAACCAACCGTTACCTGGCGGTCAAAGCGACCTGGGCGCATTAACGCGGGGTCAAGTACGTCAGGACGGTTAGTGGCCGCAATAACAATGATGCCTTCGTTCGCCTCGAAACCGTCCATCTCAACCAATAGCTGGTTAAGGGTCTGCTCGCGCTCATCATTACCGCCGCCCATCCCAGTACCGCGTGAACGGCCAACGGCATCGATCTCATCGATAAAGATAATGCAGGGCGCCTGCTTTTTGGCCTGTTCGAACATGTCGCGTACACGGGACGCACCCACACCCACGAACATCTCAACAAAGTCAGAACCCGAAATAGAGAAGAATGGCACTTTCGCTTCGCCGGCAATAGACTTAGCCAGCAGCGTTTTACCGGTACCCGGCGGGCCAACCATCAACACGCCGCGGGGGATAGTGCCACCCAAGCGCTGGAACTTCGTGGGATCGCGTAGGAAGTCGACCAGCTCTTCGACCTCTTCTTTCGCTTCATCACAGCCTGCAACATCAGCAAAGGTAGTTTTAATCTGGTCTTGCGAGAGCAGTTTTGCCTTCGATTTGCCAAAGCTCATCGGGCCGCCTTTACCGCCCCCAGCGCCACCCTGCATTTGGCGCATAAAGAACATAAAGATGGCTAGAATCAACAGAATCGGGAAGCTGGCGATCAGCAGGCGCACCCAAATGCTTTGCTGCTCGGGCTCTTTACCGACAACCGTTACGTTGTTGCTCAACAGATCGTCCATCAGCTTAGGATCTTCTGCCGCAGGGCGAATGGTTTGGAACTGTGTACCATCCGTGCGCTCACCCGTGATGGTATAGCCATCAATAGTGACACTACGCACCTGCTGATTTTGCACCTGCTGCACAAACTGAGAGTAGTTAGTGGCTTGCGGTGCACTTTCCGTACTGAAATTGTTGAACACTGTCAGTAGAACGGCCGCGATGACCAACCACAGAATCAGGTTCTTCGCCATATCATTCAAGGGGCTACCCTCATTACAAGAATCCGTCAGTTAACCGCTAATACTCAGACCTTACACTAGAGCTTAACGTTCAACCATTGCCAAAGCGCATATGGCTTTGGGCCATCTGTGTCACGCTCGTCCAAGATGCCTAATGTGACACATGTTCCGCTTGCCTGTCTGGCAATTGCGGCGATAAAACTTAGCTATTACGGTGAATCAGGTCTATTGAGCTGCCTAGCT
Organism: Halomonas sp. GFAJ-1; assembly: GCF_000236625.2. NCBI lineage: Bacteria > Pseudomonadati > Pseudomonadota > Gammaproteobacteria > Oceanospirillales > Halomonadaceae > Halomonas > Halomonas sp. GFAJ-1. Next base: position 80,185 of record NZ_AHBC01000021.1, on the reverse strand, counting down.
GCCGGTTAACTGTGCCTAACACAGCATGCAGCTGGTCAAAAAACAGTACGACACCCATAGCGCGCTATCAGCAGCCCGCAGCTAGCTACAACTAGCCACGAAACCCTTCCGCCAGAAAATAGACTTCACGGGAGCGCGCCCGGGAGGCATCAGGCTTACGTGTTACCACCCGATTAAAACTACCGCGCAACGCCTTCAAGTAAGCGTCAAATCCTTCGCCTTGAAACACCTTAGCCAAAAAACGCCCCCCAGGGGGTAACGTTTCCCGGGCAAGCTCTAAAGCCAATTCTACCAGATACATAGCTTGAGGCTGGTCAATTGCTGCCATACCGCTCATATTGGGGGCCATGTCTGACATAACAAGGTCTACTGGGCGATTTCCTAAACGCTCAAGGATCGCGTTTAGCACGCGCTCTTCGGTAAAATCACCCTGAATGAAGTCAACCCCCGCGAGGGCATCCATCTCCAGTATATCAGAGGCGATGACCACACCTTCAGGCCCCACCTTCTCTGCGGCTATTTGACTCCACCCGCCAGGTGCTGCCCCTAAATCAATCACCGTCATGCCGGCACGAAAAAGCTTATCCTTTTCATCCATCTCCAGCAGCTTATAACTCGCCCGCGAGCGATAGCCGTCTTGCCAGCTCTGTTTAACGTACTGGTCGTCAAAATGTTCCTTCTTCCAGTTATTGCTGGTCTTGCTCACTGAATGTTTACGACTTGGGGGCTTTTGCTGCATGTGGGAATCTAACACTGATATAAGAGATGGGCGCATTTACGCGATTGCTTTCACTTAGCGGCATTTCACCGTAAGATGGAACGTTAAGCGCTAACCGGGATACCGCAAGATACCATGAGCTTGTCACAGGCACAAAAGAAAGCATTTCGTAGCATTGGCCACCACCTGAACCCGGTGGTCACCGTTTCTGAGAACGGCGTCTCCGAAAACCTGCTCGCAGAACTCAGCCGCGCGCTCAATGATCACGAGCTGATTAAAGTGAAGCTTGCCCTGCCCGAGCGCGACGACCGCGCCGCAATGGTCAACGAGCTACTGGCCAACAGTAAGGCCGAACTGGTGCAAACCATCGGTAAAATGGCGCTACTTTATCGCCGCAACCCAAAGGCCAACCCGAAGCTCTCTAACGTTGTGCGCTTTGAGAGCCACCACGGTCGGCACTAGCGCCTGCTCCACGTCTAAAAGCGACGAGCAGCGCTAACATCGTCAGCGATGCAAAAAGCCCGAGGCATTAACTGCTTCGGGCTTTTTTTAGCACGTCATTAGGCTACCAAAGCGCGGGCGCGATTAGCGCCCGCGAGTGGCGACGAACTAGAGATGCTCTACGCTCTCAATTTCGTACTCAACATCACCGCCGGGTGTCTTCACTACCACCACGTCGCCCTCTTCTTTACCAATCAGAGCACGGGCGATAGGTGACGTGACTGAAATGCGGCCCTCTTTAATGTTGGCCTCATCTTCACCCACGATACGATAGGTTACGCTGGCATCGCTATCCAGATTCAGCAGCGAGACGGTTACACCAAAAATCACCTTACCCGTTCTCGGCAGCTTCGTAACATCAATCACTTGAGCAACAGAGAGCTTGCTCTCAATTTCCTGAATACGCCCTTCGATAAACCCCTGCTGCTCGCGAGCGGCGTGATACTCGGCGTTCTCTTTAAGGTCGCCGTGTTCACGCGCCTCTGCGATAGCGGCAATCACTTGAGGGCGTGCCTCGCCCTTCAAATGAGCAAGCTCATCACGGAGGCTCTTTTCTCCCGCTACCGTCATCGGGACCTTGTTCATTGCGTTGCTCCTGCATGCAGATCCTGAAGGCGCCGCACCGTAATCTCCCTACCGTACTCAAGCGCCATGCAAACAGCATTAGCGCCCGCCAAGGTGGTCGCATAGGGCACCTTGCGCGAGAGAGCAGTACGGCGAATTACCGAAGAGTCGTTAATAGCCTGACGACCTTCCGTAGTGTTCACAATGTAGGCGATTTCGTCGTTCTTAAGCAGATCGACGATATGGGGACGGCCTTCGTAGACTTTATTGACGTGCTCTACGTCGAGCCCGGCAGCTTCAAGTGCCGCTGCCGTGCCACGCGTTGCACATAGTGTGAAGCCCAATGTTAGCAGAGAACGCGCCACTTCGATAATCCCCTGCTTGTCCGGCTCGCGCACTGACAGGAATGCTTTACGCTCGCCATCCAGCGCAGGAATCGCTTCACCCGCGCCCAACTGTGCCTTGAAGAAGGCTTCGGCAAAGGTGTCGCCAGACCCCATCACTTCACCAGTAGACTTCATTTCTGGTGAGAGGATCGGGTCTACGCCCTGGAACTTGTTGAACGGGAAGACCGCTTCTTTGACGCTATAAAAATGCGGGATAATTTCGCGCTCAAACCCCTGCTCGGCGAGCTTTTTACCGGCCATGCAACGTGCGGCAATTTGCGCAAGCGACGTGCCGATGCACTTAGACACAAACGGCACGGTACGCGAGGCGCGGGGGTTCACCTCAATCACGTAGATCTCGCCATCCTGCCACGCGAGCTGGACGTTCATTAAGCCTTTAACACCCAGCTCAACGGCCATCTGCTTCACTTGGTCACGCATTTCATCCTGCACATCGGCAGGCAGCGAGTAAGGCGGCAACGCACAGGCGGAGTCACCGGAGTGAACGCCTGCTTGCTCAACGTGCTGCATAATGCCGCCGATCACCACTTGCTGGCCGTCGGACACCGCGTCGATGTCGACTTCTACTGCGGCACTCAAGAAGTGGTCAAGCAGCACCGGAGAGTCATTGGAGACTTTCACCGCATGGGTCATGTAGCTTTCAAGCTCAGAGGCGTCGTAGACGATCTCCATCGCCCGGCCACCCAGTACGTAGCTGGGGCGAACCACGAGCGGATAGCCAATCACTTCTGCCTTAGAAAATGCTTCTTCAAAGCTACGCGCCGTCGCATTAGGCGGCTGTTTCAGCCCAAGCTTGTCGATCATCACCTGGAAGCGCTCACGGTCCTCAGCGCGGTCGATGGCGTCTGGCGTGGTGCCGATGATCGGCACGCCTGCGGCTTCCAGCTCACGGGCCAGTTTCAGCGGTGTTTGACCACCGAACTGAACGATCACGCCTACCGGTTTCTCTTTATCGGCAATTTCCAGCACGTCTTCCAGCGTTACCGGCTCAAAGTAGAGACGATCCGAGGTGTCGTAATCGGTAGATACGGTTTCCGGGTTGCAGTTGACCATGATGGTTTCATAGCCATCGTCGCGCATAGCGAAAGCGGCGTGAACACAGCAGTAGTCGAACTCGATACCCTGGCCGATACGGTTGGGGCCACCGCCAAGTACCATAATTTTCTGGCGATCCGACACATCCGCCTCGCACTCCTCTTCATAGGTGGAGTACATGTAGGCGGTGTCAGACGCAAATTCCGCAGCACAGGTATCAACGCGCTTATAAACCGGGCGAATACCAGCGGCCTGACGGGTTTTGCGGAACTCTTTTTCCGACACGCCAAGCAGTTTTGCCAGGCGCGCATCGCCGAAGCCTTTGCGCTTGAGCTGGTAAAGCTCGCGGGCAGAGAAGTCAGCGAGCGTGCGCTTGGCGACGGCGTTTTCAGTCAGCACTAAGTCTTCCAGCTGCACCAGGAACCACGGGTCGATATTCGTCAGCGCAAATACGTCCTCAACGCTCATACCTGAGCGCATGGCGTCCGCAATGTAGAAAATGCGCTCGGCACCGGCGGCTTGAAGCTCACCCTGAATGACCGACATGTTATCCGGCGTAAAATCGGTGATGATCGGATCAAGGCCATCGTTACCGGTTTCCAGGCCGCGCAGGGCTTTCTGCAGTGACTCTTGGAAGGTCCGGCCAATCGCCATCACCTCACCCACCGACTTCATCTGGGTGGTCAGACGGTCATTGGCCTGGGGGAATTTTTCAAACGTGAAACGTGGAATTTTGGTTACCACGTAATCAATCGAGGGCTCAAACGACGCGGGCGTGCGGCCACCGGTGATGTCGTTTTGCAGCTCATCTAACGTATAGCCCACGGCCAGCTTGGCGGCGATTTTGGCAATCGGGAAGCCCGTCGCCTTAGACGCCAGCGCCGAGGAGCGGGATACCCGCGGGTTCATCTCGATAACCACCAAGCGGCCGGTTTTCGGATCCATACCGAACTGGACGTTGGAGCCGCCGGTTTCCACACCAATCTCACGCAGTACCGCGAGGCTGGCGTCACGCATGATCTGGTACTCTTTATCCGTCAGCGTTTGCGCAGGCGCAACGGTAATGGAGTCACCGGTGTGAACGCCCATAGGGTCGAAGTTTTCAATCGCACAGACGATGATGCAGTTGTCGTTGCGATCGCGTACCACTTCCATTTCGTACTCTTTCCACCCCAGCAGCGACTCATCAATCAGCAGCTCGTGGTTATTGGAAAGTTCGAACCCACGCATACAGATCTCTTCGAACTCTTCCTTGTTATACGCCACGCCGCCGCCGGAGCCGCCCATGGTGTAGGAAGGGCGAATAATGGTCGGGAAGCCCAGCTCAGCCTGAATCTCCCAGGCTTCATCCATACTGTGCGCGACTTTCGCTTTCGGGCACTCTAAACCAATGCGCTTCATGGCCTGATCGAACAGATCGCGGTCTTCGGCCATGTTAATCGCATCGGCGTTGGCGCCGATCATCTCGACATTGTACTTTTCCAGCACGCCGTGCTTTTCAAGCTCAAGGGCACAGTTCAGCGCCGTTTGGCCACCCATGGTGGGCAAAATAGCGTCGGGACGCTCGGCTTCAATAATCTTTTCCACCGCCTGCCAAGTGATTGGCTCGATGTACGTGGCATCGGCCATGGCGGGGTCGGTCATAATGGTAGCGGGGTTGGAGTTAACCAACACAACCCGGTACCCCTCCTCGCGTAGCGCTTTACACGCCTGAGCACCGGAGTAGTCGAACTCGCAGGCCTGGCCGATAACGATCGGACCAGCGCCAATAATAAGAATGCTGTTGATATCAGTACGCTTTGGCATAACGGTTCCCGCAAAAAAGTGGTGACGATGAGCAACAAAAACGGCGTAACGTTGGCAGCGCTGCGTTAGCGACGCGCTTTCATCATGGCGATAAAGCGATCAAACAGCGGCGCTACATCGCGCGGCCCGGGGCTCGCTTCCGGGTGCCCTTGAAAGCTAAACGCCGGGCGGTCAGTGCGCTCAATGCCCTGCAGGGTGCCGTCAAACAGCGAGCGATGCGTTGCCCGCACGTTACTGGGCAGCGTTGCCTCATCAGCGGCAAAGCCGTGGTTTTGGCTGGTGATCATTACCGTGCCGGACGCTAAGTCTTGCACCGGGTGGTTAGCACCATGGTGACCGTGGCTCATCTTGAGCGTCTTCGCGCCGGAGGCCAGTGCCAGCAGTTGGTGACCAAGGCAGATACCAAATACCGGCGTGTCGGTTTCCAGCACCTCTTGAATGGCTTTGATCGCGTAATCGCAGGGTTCAGGATCCCCGGGGCCGTTGGCTAAGAAAACACCGTCCGGGTTCATCGCCAATACCTCGGCGGCTGGCGTTTGCGCCGGCACAACCGTCAGACGGCAGCCGCGAGCGGCCAGCATGCGCAGGATGTTAAATTTCACGCCGTAATCAAACGCCACCACGTGATAAGGGCGCTCACGCTTAGTCATGTCGGCGTAGCCCTCACCCAGGGTCCACTCGCCCTCTGACCACTCGTAAGCTTCTTTACACGAGACTTCTTTAGCCAGGTCCATGCCTTTCAACCCAGGAAACGCCTTCGCCGCCGCCAGCGCCCGCTCAACCGCATCGCTGCCCTCTGCATCCGCCCCTGCCAAAATCGCGCCGTTTTGCGCACCCTTATCGCGCAGAATGCGCGTTAACCGGCGAGTGTCGATGTCGGCAATGCCCAGTATGTTTTGGCTTTTCAGATAATCCGAGAGACTTTGCTCAGAACGGAAGCTACTCGCCATAAGCGGAAGATCGCGAATCACCAGGCCCGCTGCTGCAATAGACGCCGATTCCACATCTTCGGAATTAATGCCGGTATTGCCAATATGCGGGTAAGTGAGCGTAACGATTTGACGGGTATAAGAGGGGTCGGTGAGGATTTCTTGATAGCCGGTCATGGCTGTATTGAACACCACCTCACCGCTTGTGACGCCATCTGCGCCAATCGCTGTACCGTGAAATACGCTGCCATCTTCTAAGGCCAATATCGCGGGTTTGCTCAATGCGGGGTTATTCAAAACAAGTTCTCCCATGCTGGTGGGAGCCTGTGGGCGCAGGCTCGGCGATCCGGTTACGGCGTTTTTATAAGCAAACGTCGGGTCGTAAAAAAGCGGGACGAAGCCGATAATAAAAAAATCGGTTTCATCCCGCTTGTTGTTCTCTTCCACGGCGAGTTGCCATGGCGCAGCGTTTGGCTGACTATTTTTTCTAACCTAAGGCCAGTGCAACAAGCGCGGTGCTTTTTTACAGAGCATTCTCTACAGATGTTCGTTCACTGCAGATATGCTGCTGTTTTTTGCAGCCACTGGGCCAAAATTTTTGGAATGTTACAGGAATTTCAGGCCAAAGACTACCCCTGAATAGCAGAGGTGTTTAGCAATAGTTCGCTGTTTAAAACATTCGCTACCACCTACTCCAGCCCCAACACATCCTGCATATCGTAACGGCCCACCTCTTTGCCAGCGACCCAGCGCGCCGCGCGCACCGCACCTTTGGCAAAGGTCATGCGGCTGGAGGCTTTGTGGGTAATTTCGATGCGTTCACCTTCAGTGGCAAACATCACCGTGTGCTCGCCGACAATATCCCCCGCACGCACGGTAGCAAAGCCAATCTCTTTATCAGTGCGCGGGCCACACTGCCCTACCCGCTCATATACACCGTGCTCTTTGAGGGTCCGACCGATACTTTCCGCGACCACTTCACCCATTTTGATCGCCGTACCTGAGGGCGCATCAACTTTATGGCGGTGGTGAGCTTCGATAACTTCAATATCGTAGCCTTCATCACCCAGCGCCTTAGCTGCCGTTTCCAAAAGCTTCAGGGTCAGGTTAACGCCGACGCTCATGTTCGGCGCGAACACCATGGCCACTTTATCGCGGTAGCTATCAAGCTGGGCCAGCTCGTCATCGCTCATGCCGGTGGTGCCAATCACAATGCGTTTGTCGTGCTCGGCGCAGAAAGCCAAATTGGCCAGCGTTACCTGGGGCGCGGTGAAGTCGATCAGTACATCGAAGTCGTCCACAATCGCACTTAATGAATCCACCGCTGCCACACCGCGCTTACCAACGCCCGCCAGTTCGCCAATATCCGCACCAGCCAGGGAGCTGCCCGGCTCAACAATTCCGCCTGCTAGCGAGGCATTAGCCTCTTGCTCAACCGCGTTCACTAACGTGCGGCCCATACGGCCAGCCACGCCTACAATGGCAATTCGGGTCATGACAACTCCTGCGCATGCGCCGTTCGGCATCACGCGTTAGATAAAAATAAGGACAAAAAAGTGGCCGCGATTATAACAGACCGCCCCCTTAGTTTTCCCAGACGATTTCCAGCGGCTCGTCTTTCGCCATGCGCACTAAGTGGCTCTCCACCACGCCCTCTAACTGATCGAGGTGCTCCTCCTCCAGCGTCTCAATAGACACCAGCAGCCGTTCAGGCTCGGCATACATTAAGCAGGTGCCCGCCTCAAAGGTGATCGTGGCTTGCTGCTCGCTTTGCTCAACGTCGAACTTATGCGCCCAGTGTTGGCAGAGACGGCTCATCAACCGCTCGCCGGAGGGGGTCGCAATTTCAGCACGGGATAAAGGCATCGAAGTCTCTCCATGTAGATAGCGAGTGAGTACCCACTAGCCTAATCCGCGTGGCGATAAGAGCCAAGCAGACAATGAGCACTTATTACAACGATGCGTTCACTTAGCAACTTCCCATAAAAAACCAGCACCCAATGGGTGCTGGTTTTTAGCGTCGTTACGCAAACTGCATAAGATGAAATAAAGTTTTTACGGCTTCATCTCTTCAAAGAACTTCTTCACGCTGTCGAAGAAACCGGTCTTCTTCGGCGAGTGGCTATGGCTGTTGCTGCCATCGAAGCTCTCTTGCAGCTGGCGAAGTAGGTCTTTTTGCTCGTCGTTGAGATTGACGGGCGTTTCCAACACCACTTTGCACAGCAGGTCGCCGGGGGCGCCGCCGCGTACCGGTTTCACACCTTTGCCACGCAGGCGGAAGAGTTTGCCGGTTTGGGTTTCCGGCGGGATCTTCAGCTTCACGCGGCCATCTAGCGTGGGCACTTCAAGCTCGCCACCCAGCGAGGCATCCACAAAGTTGATCGGCACGTCGCACTGCAGGTGCTTACCGTCGCGCTTGAAGATGTGGTGCGGCTTAATGGCAACCTGAACGTACAGATCACCCGGTGGGCCACCGTTAACGCCGCTTTCGCCTTCGCCATTAAGACGAATACGATCTCCGGTGTCCACGCCCGGCGGTATCTTCACCGAGAGGGTGCGGGTTTCGCGAACGCGACCTTCGCCGTTACATTTATGGCACGGCACCTTAATGTGCTGGCCACTGCCGTGACAGGTTGGGCAGGTTTGCTGAACCGCAAAGAAGCCCTGCTGCATACGTACCTGACCATGACCATGGCAGGTGGGGCAGGTTTCTTTACTGGAGCCTGGCTCAGCGCCACCACCATCGCAGCGGTCACACTCGATATGGCGCGGCACTCGGATGTCTACCGTGGTACCGGCCACCGCACTCTCTAGATCAAGCTCTAGGTTGTAGCGTAGGTCGGACCCTCGGGCTGGTGCGTTGGGGCCACGACGACGGCCACCGCCGCCACCAAAGATATCGCCAAACACATCACCGAAGATGTCGCCGAAGTCACCAGCGCCACCGCCGAAACCACCGCCACCAAAGCCGCCGCCTTGGCCATCCACACCGGCATGACCAAACTGGTCGTAGGCCGCGCGCTTTTCGCCATCGCTTAGGATTTCGTACGCTTCAGACACTTCACGGAATTTTTCCGCTGCAGTGTTATCGTCCGGGTTTCGATCGGGGTGGAATTTTTGCGCCAGACGGCGATAGGCCTTTTTGATCTCTTTCTGATCGGCCCCTTTTTCGACACCCAGGACTTCGTAATAATCGCGTTTGGACATGGGTCCTACGCCTCCTGGTTAGCTACGCACTTAATAGGCGTCTCGGCCGCGGAAACAGCAACGCGGGAGTTGCCTCCCGCGTTACCACTTTCCTTGGCAGAAAGAGGTTAATTACTGCTTTTTCTGATCGTCGTTGACTTCTTCATACTCGGCGTCAACCACATCGTCGTCCTGCTTGGCGTTAGCATTTTCAGCGCCTTCACCCTCAGCCTGCTGGGCTGCTTCCGCCTGCTCAGCGTACATTTTCTGCGCCAACTGGCCAGAAGCTTCGGTCAAAGCATCCAGTTTCTTCTGGATGTTGTCCTGATCGTCGGTTTTGATCGCTTCTTCCAGCTCAGTGATAGCGGTTTCGATGGCCTGTTTTTCGTCATCGGTCGCTTTATCGCCCGCTTCCTGTACGGTTTTGCGGGTGGCGTGAATCATGCCGTCCGCTTGGTTACGTAGCTGTACCAACGCTTCGAATTTTTTATCTTCGTCAGCGTGGGCTTCAGCATCGCGCACCATCTGCTCGATCTCTTCATCGGTCAGACCGCTAGAGGCCTTAATGACGATCGACTGCTCTTTATTGGTCGCCTTGTCTTTGGCTGACACGTTCAGAATACCGTTGGCATCCAGGTCAAAGGCCACTTCAATTTGCGGTACGCCGCGCGGTGCTGGCGGAATGTCGGCGAGATCAAAACGACCCAGCGACTTATTCTGCGACACTTGCTTACGCTCACCCTGAACGACGTGAATCGTCACAGCCGTTTGGTTGTCATCCGCCGTCGAGAAGGTTTGTGTCTTCTTGGTCGGAATCGTAGTGTTCTTGTCGATGAGCGCAGTCATCACGCCGCCCATGGTTTCAATACCCAGGGTCAGCGGGGTAACGTCCAACAGCAATACGTCTTTAACGTCACCGCCCAGTACGCCACCCTGAATCGCAGCACCTACGGCCACCGCTTCGTCAGCGTTGACGTCTTTGCGCGCTTCTTTACCGAAGAAATCAGCGGCTTTCTTCTGCACCATCGGCATGCGGGTCTGACCACCGACCAGAATCACTTCGTCGATTTCAGACGCAGAGAGACCAGCATCTTTCAGCGCCATTTTGCACGGCTCAAGCGAGCGTTGTACCAGCTCTTCAACCAGTGACTCCAGTTTGGCACGCGTCACCTTCACATTAAGGTGTTTCGGGCCTGTGTTATCCGCCGTGATGTAGGGCAGGTTAACATCCGTTTGCTGGGCGCTGGAAAGCTCAATTTTGGCTTTCTCGGCGGCTTCTTTCAAACGCTGCATGGCGAGGTTGTCGCCGGACAGATCAATGCCGCTATCTGTCTTGAACTGGTCAACTAAGTAGTTAATCAGCGCCAGATCGAAATCTTCACCGCCCAAGAAGGTGTCACCGTTAGTGGCTAACACTTCAAACTGGGTTTCGCCATCAACGTCAGCGACTTCGATGATCGAAATATCAAACGTACCGCCACCCAGGTCGTAGACCGCGATGGTTTTATCACCGCGCGTCTTGTCCATGCCGTAGGCCAGTGCAGCAGCGGTTGGCTCGTTGATGATGCGCTTAACGTCCAAACCAGCAATACGGCCAGCGTCTTTCGTCGCTTGGCGCTGGCTGTCGTTGAAGTAGGCCGGCACGGTGATAACCGCTTCCGTCACTTCTTCGCCCAGGTAATCTTCGGCGGTTTTCTTCATTTTCTTCAGCACTTCCGCGCTTACCTGCGGCGGTGCCATTTTCTTGCCTTTTACTTCTACCCACGCGTCGCCGTTATCTGCTTCAGCGATTTTGTACGGCACCATTTTGATGTCTTTTTGTACAACGTCGTCTTTGAAGCGACGGCCAATCAGGCGCTTGATGGCGTAAAGCGTGTTTTCAGGGTTAGTCACGGCTTGGCGTTTCGCCGCCTGACCTACCAGCGTTTCACCGTCGTCGGTGTAGGCAATGATGGAAGGCGTGGTACGACCGCCTTCGGCGTTTTCGATTACTTTAGCGCTGTCACCATCAAGCACGGCCACACAAGAGTTGGTGGTGCCCAGGTCGATACCAATAATGCGTCCCATAGCAAAAACCTCGAATTCGTTTGTTACAAAACTGAAAAGTTCGTTTTTTAAAACAGTGTGCGGGCGTATCCCGCGGGGTTGACCCTTATCTGGGGGCCGCTAGCAGCATTTCAAGGGCTTTTTTGTGCTTAGCGGCAACCTTTTCTTACTTAGCTTTTTGGCTAACCACCACCATGGCCGGACGCACTAAGCGTCCGTTGAGCAGATAACCCTTCTGCATCACGTCCATAACGGTATTTGGCTCAAGCTCGGGATTGGGCACCATGGTCATCGCTTCATGCACCTGCGGGTCGAAGGGTTCGCCCTGGGGGTCAATACTCTCAACGCCAAACTTGTTGAGCACGCCCAGCTGCATTGTCAGGGTCATCGAGACACCCTCACGGTGAACATCCGACGCACCGTCTTGCATGCTTTCGAGCGCTTTTTCGAGGCTGTCCACAACGGGCAGCAATTCTTTGACAAACTTCTCAAGGGCAAACTTGCGGGCTTTTTCGGCTTCTTGCTCAGCCCGGCGGCGTACGTTCTGGGCTTCGGCCGCAGCGCGTAGGGCCTGGTCTTTAGCCTCTGCCAAGCTTAATTCCAGCTCTTCTACTTGAGCAGCCAGCACGTCAGCTTCTGGGCTGCCTTCTTCACCCTCCAGCGGAACCTCATCGTTAATCAGCCCTTCGAGCTCGTCTTCAATTAGGCGCTCTTCAGCGGATTGCTCGGTGACTTCCGCTTCTTGCTCACGGCGGGCCAACTCATCATCCATGGGGGTTTGCGGTTCTTTAGCCATGCCTTGCTCCTAAAAATAAATATGCAGTGGTGCCCAAAAGCGGCACACCAGAGTTAAGTAGGGAGTATTAACCACGTATGCAGCCTATATGGGGGCCATAAAAGCCATCTCAAGAGCAGCATTGAAGTGAGTTATCGACTACTGTATAAAACAACAATCATTGGATAAGTATCCAGCTTCTGTGCCGCACCGCCTCAGGAGGCCTTATGCTCACTCAGCTTGCCATCCAGGACTACGCTATTGTTGACCGTCTGGAACTCGATTTAACCCGTGGCATGACCGCCATTACCGGGGAAACCGGGGCGGGTAAATCGATTCTACTGGGCGCCCTTGGCCTCTGTTTGGGTGAGCGTGCCGATGCTGGCAGCGTGCGCCACGGCTGCGAACGCACCGACCTTTCTGCCCGTTTTGATATTCAGCACCTGCCTGCCGCCGTGGAGTGGTTAACCGCCCGAGAACTACCCACAGAAGAGTGCTTACTGCGCCGGGTAGTCACCGCCAGCGGGCGCTCTAAAGCATGGATTAACGGCCATCCCGCCACGATTGCCGATCTAAAATCGCTGGGTGAGCAGCTGATCCAAATTCATGGGCAGCACGCGCATCAAGCACTCATGCGTGAAGAGACTCACCTTGCGCTGCTGGATGATTATGCGGGGCTGCGCGAAAGCAGCCAGCAGCTCGCAGACACATTTCGCGAATGGCGAAGTGCTAGGCGACGGCTGAAAAAGCTCAGCGAAGAAGGCAGCGAAGTGGAAGCCAAGCGCCAGCTGCTGCGCTATCAAGTAGAAGAACTCGACCAGCTTGGTTTGGCAGAGGGTGAGCTTAAAACGTTAGAAGAAGAGCAGCACACCCTGGCCCACGCGGAAGAGACCCTGCGAGAAACTCAGTTTGCCGCCGACTGTTGCGCCAGCGACGAAGGGGGTGCGCTCTCTTTGCTGAATCAAGCTTACGCTCATTTAAGCGCCCTTCCGGGGAGCGATAAGGGCACACTCGCCAATACCTTGGCCATGCTGAGCGATGCCCGCATTCAGGTTGAAGAAGCCTCTAGCGAGCTTAGCCGATTGGCAAGCACCACTGAGCTAGACCCAGAGCGCTTGGCCTGGGTGGAAGAGCGCATGGGGGATGTTCACCGCATCGCCCGCAAGCATCATGTTGCTCCAGAAGAGATTTGTGCGCTGCACGCCCAGCTGAGCCACGAGGTCGCCCAGTTAGAAAGTAGCGATAACGACCTGGAGTCGTTAAGCACTTTGGTGGCTGAGTGCCGGGAGCGCTACCGTAGCGATGCCAAAAAACTCAGTGAGGCACGGCAGAAAGCCGCCGTGCGCCTGGGGAAAGAGGTGCAGCAGCAGCTGGCCTTCCTAGCCATGGGCAAGGCTCGCTTTGAGGTCGATGTTACGCCCCGTGATACTCCCACCCCGGAAGGGCTGGATCACATTCAGTTCCTGATTAGCGCAAACCCAGGCCAGCCCGCAAGACCCCTTACCAAAGTGGCGTCGGGGGGAGAGCTTTCGCGTATCAGCCTCGCAATTCAGGTCGTGGCAGCGGCTCACTCTACTATTCCTAGCCTGGTGTTTGATGAGGTGGATGTGGGTATTTCAGGGGCAACAGCAGAAATTGTCGGCCAACTGCTACGTAAGCTGGGGGAAAATGGCCAAGTGATGACCGTGACCCACCTCCCCCAGGTGGCCGCTCAGGCGCATCAGCATCTACATATCGAAAAACGCGCCAAGCGGGATACTACGCTGACCCACATGGCGCTGCTAGATGAACGCGGGCGAATTAGTGAGCTGGCTCGCATGCTTGGGGGCGTGACGCTCTCCGACCAAACACTGGCCCACGCCCGTGAAATGCTCCACGCCAGCCAGCGCCTGCCGCATTAAGGGTTAACCACTGCAGCGCCACCCGCTTGGCGCTGCAAGCCCTTACAACATCCGACTCGCCTGCTCCATCACTGTGCGCCTCAGTGCTGCAAGCGGTGCGCTTTCTGTTTGCCAAAAGTGCCAATAGAGCGGTACATCCAGGGTAAAAGCGGGCCCTACGTCCAGCAGCTGACCGCTTTCGAGGTAATCCGCCACCTGTAGTTCCGGTAACATACCGTACCCTAGGCCATGGAGTGCCATTTTGACGAAGCCCTCAGAAGAGGGTACGCGATGCTGACGACCAGGCGGCGGCAGCCCCTGCGCCTCAAGAAACTGGTGCTGCAAGCGGTCGTCTCGGTTAAAAATCAAGCAGGGGGCGTCAACCAACCGCCAGGGGTCACACTGCGTGCGATAGCGCTCAATAAAGGCAGGGCTTGCCAGCGCCCGGTAACGCAAAACACCTAGCGGGCTTACCGCGCCCCCATTAACCGGCTGCGCTTCAGCACAGATACACGCCATCACTTCGCCATTGCGCATCCGGCCAAGCCCCACCTCTTGGTCTTCAACCACTAAATCAAAATCCATCTGATGACTTAGTGGGCAAGCCGCTATCGCCTGCGCTAACCATGTGGCCATTGAATCCGCATTGACCGTCAATCGCACCTTAAGCGGCTCCCCCTGCGCTTCGTCTAACAGCCCCAATTCCAGCTGCTTAACCTGCTGCAGGTGGTTATTCAAACGACGCCCCAGCGCTGTCGCCACCGACGGCGAGCGCCTTAGCACTACTGGTTGGCCCAGGCGGTGCTCTAGCTGGCGAATTCGCTGACTAACCGCTGATTGGGTGAGGTGAAGCTTCTGCGCTGCTTTTTCGAACCCACCCGTTTCAATAACCGCACTCAGTGCTTCCAATAGCCGGTAGTCCAACATTTCGCCCCCTTAATAGCATGAAAACTGATGTGAACAGCACATTGCTCAAATTTGCAGCGTAATAAAAAGTGCTTTGCACCATGGCGAGTACGAGACGTCGGCCAAACACGTATTTTTCGCACAACGGTCAAGCACTAATCACAGCTTTTCACACGCTTACCCACCTACTACCCACCTACTACCCACACACCCATCCACACATTTATCCACAACTACATGCACACGCCTGCTCACTAGGGGCTGGAAAGCGCTGTGCTGCCGACGCTGTAGATAGCCCTTGGCATAAGAAATGCTTATGTAGCATAAATATTATTCGTTAGATTAATAAACAAGCCCACACTTACTGTAAAAGGCTCATTAATCAGCATTAGAGGCACTTCGCATGACACCGTCGCTACTCACGGGCTTTGGCATTTCCCTGGGTTTAATTGTCGCCATTGGCGCCCAAAACGCCTGGGTGCTTAATAAAAGCATGCGCCGAGAGTACCCCTGGGTCGTAGCTGCCATTTGCGCCAGTATCGATGCCACCCTGATTACGCTGGGTGTTTATAGCATTGAGTCGCTTCAGCAACGGCTACCCACACTGGTACCGGTCATGACTTGGCTAGGGATAGCGCTGCTGTGCTGGTTGGGTGGGCAAGCTTTCAGGCGCGCCTGGCAGGGCAGCAGCGGTTTGTTAACCAGCCAACAGCGTGGCGCCCATAGCGGCTGGCAGATTGCGGGCCAAGCAGCCGCTATTTCGCTTCTAAATCCGCACGTATACCTTGATACCGTTGTACTTATTGGCAGTGTCGGCGTGCAGCAAGCCAATACAACGGCGTTCGTTATTGGGGCGTCGTCTGCTTCGCTACTGTGGTTTTTCTCCCTGGCGGGGTTTGGGCGCTTTCTTGGCCCCAAACTGCAATCTCCTCGCGCATGGCGAATCTTTGATACGTTAATTGGCATCATTATGTTGCTAGTGGCGTTTTCACTTGCCCCCACTGCAACCGGCTAAAATAGAGATAAAAATGCCCGATATAAAAACGCCCCCAAGGCGCAAGTGAAACGTCACTGGCTCCCTGGGGGCGATTTTTTAGCGCAACTAACGGCTATTTTTTATTCCTAGGGCCACTGTCTTGGCGCGTAATGTCCGACCCGCGAGGGCGCACATACAACACAAGGGCGTGGTCTACTAGCTCGTAGCCGTGCTCTTCCGCTATTTCTTGCTGGCGACGCTCGATGATGTCATCAAGAAACTCGATGATTTCACCGCTTTCCAGACACACCATGTGATCATGGTGGTCTTCTTGAGTCATCTCGAATACCGCATGGCCACCGTCAAAATTGTGACGAATCACTAAGCCTGCCGACTCAAACTGAGTCAGCACGCGATAGACGGTTGCCAGACCAACATCCTCGCCCGCATCAATCAGTGTTTTGTACACTTCTTCTGCGCTAAGGTGGTGTTGGCCCGAAGCATTTTCGAGAATCTGCAGGATCTTGACGCGCGGCAGGGTCACTTTCAGCCCGGCTTTGCGCAGTTCATGGTTCTGATCGGCCATGGTTGCTCTTCGCAGTAACAGGTTAGGTCGGGTATGATCGACCGAAACCACGATAGTGAAGAACAGGCTCAAATGCAAAAATTGACTCGTATCATTACCCTTTCCGTTGCCCTAGCCGTTGTTAGTGGCTGCAGCTACGTTGGCGTTTACAAGCGCGACATTCCCCAGGGCAACCTGGTCACCCAAGAGATGGTTAGCCAGCTCCAACCAGGCATGACCCAGGAGCAGGTAACCTACGTCATGGGTCGTCCGCTATTGGAAGCGCCCTTCGACTCACAACAGTGGGACTACGTTTACCGCCTCGACAAAGCCTACAGCGGCGTCGAGCAGCGCCGCGTTACCCTTACCTTTGATAACGCAGGGCGCTTGGTCAGTATTGATCAGCAAGGCAACTTCTCGGGTAACCTTCCCATCAGCACCGATAGCGGCGTAGGCCCAGCGGTAGAAGGATCCGACCCGCTAGACGCGCTACCTACGCCTACTCAGCAAGCACCCACCCCTGAGAACGCCCCCAACCCGCAGCCGGTGATTATGACCGAGTAATATTACTGGCCCTTGGCTTGGCGCTTTGCGCGCTCAAGCCTTGCGGCTTTGGGATCAACCTGCAGCGGGCGGTAAACCTCCACACGGTCGCCCGCGCGCAGGACTTCCTTTTCAGGCTGACGCAGCGCTTTGCCAAAAATACCCAGCGGCGCCTGTTCAAAGGTAGTGCTAGGCAGCTCAGGAAACAGGCTCGGTAAATCGGCGAGTGCCACTGCCTGGCGCGCCGTTGTACCCTGAGGCACCCTAACGGCCACTAGACGCTGCTTATGAGGCAACCCAAAGGCGACCTCCACGGTAAACGCATCAGCGTCCATACAGCTCGTCAGCACGTTTAGTGAAAGCGTCTACCAGCTGTCCAGCAATTTGCTGAAAAAGTTTGCCAAACGCCATGCCCAACAGCCGATTGCTAAACTCAAAATCCATTTCTAGGCTAACCTTGCAGGCATCTTCCCCCATGGGGATAAACAGCCAGCGACCTGTGAGCCGCTTGAAGGGGCCTTTCACTAACGACATTTCTATCCGCTCGGGCGCAAAGAGATTGTTACGGGTGGTAATAGTTTGTTCAACCCCGGCGCGCCCTAAGGTCATTTCGCCGATTAAGTGAACATCATCGCGCTCAAGCAAGCGCGCGCGGCGACACCCCGGCAAAAATTCGGGATAGCGTTCGAAATCATTGACTAAATCGAACATTTGCTGGGGGGTGTGCCGCACCAAGGCGGTACGATTAACGGTTGGCATTGACCTCTCCGCTGACTTCACAGTGCCCAAAGCGTATCATGGGAAACATTTTTCAGACCTTGAATGGTATCACGCATCCCCCTATAACGAATGGGGGCGCTACCGACAGATCAACGATGAGGTTCCATGGCCACTAAGAAAGGTAAGAGCAAGGGCCCCAGCAGCAGCGTAATTGCCCAAAACAAGAAGGCGCGGTTTGAGTACCACATCAACGAGGTGCTTGAAGCCGGTTTGGTGCTTGCTGGCTGGGAAGTAAAGAGCTTGCGCGCCGGTAAGGCGCAGCTGACGGATACCTATATCCTGGTACGCAACGGAGAAGCATTTCTGCTGGGTAGCCATATCATGCCACTGAATACGGCAAGCACCCACGAGATTGCCGACCCTACGCGCACGCGAAAACTGCTGCTACATCGTAAAGAGATCGCCAAAATCTTTTCGATCACCCAGGATAAAGGCCATACCTGTGTGCCGCTCAAGCTTTATTGGAAGCGCAATAAAGTAAAGTGTGAGCTGGCGTTGGTGACAGGTAAACAGCTGCATGACAAGCGCGCAACTGAAAAAGATCGCGACTGGAGCCGTCAAAAAGGGCGAATCATGCGGGAACATAACAAGGCTTAACTGGTCAATTAGCAGCGAGCACGTTAGAATGCTCACTTGTAATAAGGGGGCGACATGGTTTCGACGCCGGTGACAACCCTTGCGGTGCATGCCGAGAGCGTGATGTATCTCGTAAATCCCACATCACAATCAAATAGTCGCAAATGACGAAAACTACGCTCAAGGCGCGCTAGCAGCTTAAACACTGTTAGCTTCTTGTCTGGCCCCAAGGTGATGTGCCTATTCATCACTGAGGGGATACGAGCTAAAGCTGATAGGACCGCGGTTGGTGGTGTCTTCTCTCCAACCGTTAAACTTTAGAGGGCTCGCGTGACTGAATCCTGACCGTCGGAGTCAGTTGCGTTAAAACAAATGACGGAATCTAAGCATGTAGAGCCAATAGGCGAGTGCTGGCGGACGCGGGTTCAATTCCCGCCGCCTCCACCACCTTACTATACAAATCAAGCACCTACGGGTGCTTTTTTTGTGCCCGAACAATCACTAAAGCGATTTCCATTTAACGTGGGTAGCTAATTCGTCTATGCCTCTTCCCGCATAGCCTAAAAAGAGCGCGATGCGCCCTGTTATATGAATCGAGCAGGATTATCAGTTAGGATACCTTCAACAAACGACACGGGGTGTCCTGGCGTTACGCCAGGGCTGAGATAAGACCCGCTGAACCTGATCCAGTTCATACCGGCGAAGGGATGTCACACTAATGCCCTGCCATGGGCCGGTATGCATCCCTCGCCTTTACGAGGGAAATACCATAATGCCAACAACACCCACCGCACTCCCGCTTTCCCAGCAACTTGTGTTGATCACCGGCGCTAGCCGTGGCCTAGGCGCGTGCCTAGCGCACGCGTTTTTAGCCCAGGGCGCACGGGTTATCGTCAACTACTTAAACAGCACTGACGCGGCAAATGCCGTGGCGGCACACGCCCCTGAGCGCGCGCTGGCAATACAAGCCGACGTGCGTGACCCTGCCGCCGTGAAGGCGATGTTCACCACCGCGCAAGCACATTTTGGGATGCCGATAACCACGCTGATTAACAACGCCCTGCCGGATTTTTCATTTAACGGCGACGCCCGCCCATCTCCAGATACACTCACCTGGGAAAACCTCGACCAGCAGCTGCAGGGCGTGGCACGCGGCGCGCTCAACACCATTCAGGCGGCGCTGCCGGGCATGCGCGAACAGGGTGGTGGGCGGATTATCAATATTGGCACTAACCTCTTCCAGAATCCGGTCGTGCCTTACCACGATTACACCGCTGCCAAGGCGGCGCTGCTGTCGCTCACCCGCACGCTTTCCAACGACCTGGGGCCTGACGGTATTACGGTGAATATGCTCTCGGGCGGGCTGCTGCGCACCACCGATGCCTCAGCAGCTACGCCTGAAGCGGTGTTCGACCTCATCGCTGCCAACACCCCGCTGCGCCGCGTCACTACTCCGGAAGAGTTTGCAGATGCAGCGCTGTTTTTCGCATCGCCTTGGAGTCGGGCTGTCACCGGCCAAAACTTGGTGGTCGATGGCGGGTTGGTTAAAAACTAATGACAACACCGATGCATCTCAATCTTTTCATCATGGGCTGCGGGCATCACAAAGCCGCGTGGCGCGAACCGGGTTCTGCTGCCGAGCGCATGGGTGACATTGGCTATTATGAGTCGCTGGCACGCACCGCTGAGCGTGGAAAATTAGACGCCGTCTTTTTTGCCGATGGCCATGCCGCAGGCAACGTGAGCGGAGGGCCGCAGTGGTTTTTAGAACCGTTGACGGCGCTATCCGCTATGGCCCGCGCCACCGAGCACATCGGCTTGATTTCGACGATATCCAGCACGTTTTTTAGCCCGTTTCATGCGGCGCGAATGCTCGCTTCGTTAGATCATATTTCTAACGGCCGCATGGGGTGGAACTTAGTCACCTCGATGTTTGATAGCGAAGCGCGCAACCATGGCTTTGAGGCCATGCCTCCTCAGCAGGTGCGCTACGACCGCGCTGAAGAGTTTGCGCAAACGGTGTTAGCGCTCTGGGATTCATGGTCCGACGATGCGTTACGCTGCGACCGAGCGGGCCAGTATGCTGACCCACGCAAAGTGCGGCCTATTGAGCACCATGGCGAACACTTTTTGGTCGATGGCCCGCTAACCGTACCGCGCCCACCCCAAGGGCATCCTGTGCTGTTTCAAGCGGGGGCGTCTGAACCGGGGCGCAACTTGGCAGCGCGCTATGCAGAAGCGATTTATGCGGTGGCCTACGACCTCCCCTCGGCGCAAGCCTACTCCCAAGACATTCAGGCCCGCGTGCGGGCGGCTGGCCGCGCGCCAGTGGCGATTATGCCTGGGCTGGTCACGTATGTAGCGCCCACCGAGGCCGCCGCAAAGGCAAAGCAGCGTGAACTGGATGAGCGGTTACCCACCGAAGATTCGCTGCATCAGCTAAGCCAATTTATCGGTCAGGATTGCCGCCACTGGGAACTGGATGCACCGCTGCCTAAGCTACCACCCTTAGAGGATTTTGCTGGCCCTAAAGGGCGCTATGCCACCATTTTGCGCATTATCGAAAGCGAATCCCCGACACTACGCCAGCTATTAGGCAGGTTAGCGGCCGGCGGTGGCCACTGCACCATGGTGGGCACACCCGAACAGATTGCGGATGAGATGCAGCGCTGGGTAGAAGGCGGTGGCGCAGACGGCTTCAACCTGATGCCGCCGACACTACCGGGTAGTATTGAGGACTTTATTGAGCAGGTCGTTCCACTGCTGCAGGCGCGTGGGCTATTCCGCCGTGAGTACACGGGTAACACCCTGCGTGACCATTTGGGGCTGGCCCGCCCGACAGCGTAAGCGATGCAGGGCGGACATATTAGCGCTATATCGACTGCCCGGCATTCACCCCCTAAAGCGGCGCACTGCCGTGTGCAACAAGCCAAAATCATACGCTGGGCGTGACGGCAGGACACGTAAGAGCAGTAACGACACCGCCACGGGCACCAGCGCCGCTAGTAGGAAAGACTCCAATAAGGTTGCCGTACTCGCTCCGGGTGCAGGGAACATTGCCAATCCCGCCACAAGCCCCAGCGCGGTACTGATAACCGCGTTAAGGCCCGTGTAACGACGATAGAAAAGCCCAAAAAACACCGGGAATGCAGCGGCTGAGCAGAGCAAATCAGCGAGCAAAAATAGATAAAGCACGCTGTACCCCTGGGAGGCGACCCAGGTAACCGGGATGGCAGCCAATACAATCAACCAGCGTGACATACTCATCAATGAAGCACTGCTGGCGTTGGGGAGTAACCGCCCCATATCCACAGCAATAATACTCGACGTTGCGCTAATGGTGGAGTCCGCGCTACTCATCACCAACGCGAGGCCCAACGGCACCAGCGCTAAAGCGAACCATAACGGCACATCCGCCAATAGCACGCTAAACAGCGCCACAGAGCCGTCACCTTCAAGCCCCAGCCCTACAAAGGCCAACCCAAATAGCCCCATCAGGGCCACCACGATGAAGCTGCATACACCACTAATCCAGAAGCCTCGGCGCAGCACCTTGGTATCTTTCGCCGCGTAAATACGCTGCCACGTACCTTGATAAAAGAGTCCGGTAAGCGCTACGGCAAGAAAGAACGTTAACCCTGCGCGTATACCGCCTATATCGCTCACCTGCAGGAGCTGTGGCGCACTCTCGGCAAGCCCTGCAAGCGTTGGCGCAACGCCACCGGCAGCCTGCCAGCCAAACACCAGCAGCAGCCCTAGCAGTGGCATAATCACCACCATCTGTAACTTATCCGTGTAAATGGATGCGCGCAGGCCGCCGTAAAAGGTATAAATCAACGTGGCGACCATCACCACACTGGCCGTTACCCACAGCGGAATAGGGGCCAGCAGACCCACCATACGGGCAACAGCGGTTAGCCCAGCGGCCAACAAAATAAAGAGGTAAAACAGCATAATCACGAGCGTGAATGCGTACATGGTGCGGCCATAACGGTGGATAACGAACTCCGTCAAGCCATGGCCTTCAGGGATCAGCTCGCGCATGCGTCGGCCAAGAGGGATCATCACTAGCCTGGGCACCATCGAACCAAACGCATAGCCTAGCACGGCACCAATGCCACCCCAGGTAGCGGCCTGGGCGGGGCCAAACAGAATCCAGGTACCTAGCGTGGTCGCGACCAGCGTAAGCACCGTGGCACGGGTATTCTGGCTATTGCGGGCGATAATGTAGTCTTCAAGATTATCGCGATGACGGCGGGCATAAAGCAGGCCTGGCACAGCTAGCGCAACGGCACATAGCGACAGCCACAGGCCAGTCCAGATAGGGTCAAGCATCATGAAAGCGGGTCCTCTTTGCCTGTTGTTAGACCGGGCTGTGCAGTGGGCGCACGGCAGGCAGGCGAAAGCAAAGAGGGAGTATTGTTAGGCTACATCCTTCCCTTCGCCGGCATGACCCGGATCAGGTTCTAAGGGTTACCAACGCCAAATGGCGGTGGAGTCTCAGCCAGTGCAGGCTCCCCTAGGACAGCAGCTACCCTAGGTGCTGAGACGGGCGCTGTCAATTGAGGATGCCCACGGGCACCTCTCAGTAACCGACTCAGCAACGTCTAGCTTATCGGACGCTAACTCAACCATAACTCGATAAGCATGTGGTAAAGCGGTATGCCCAGCATGACATTGAGCGGAAAGGTAATCCCCAGTGAGGCGAGCATCGCTAGGCCGATATTGGCCTGGGGTATGGCCGCGCGCATCGCAGCGGGAGCAGCAATATAAGAAGCGCTGGCAGCAAGTGCCGCCAGAATGACCACCGAGCCGACCGGGAGTCCCAATGCCGTGCCCATGAGAATGCCCAGCATGGATAGCAGCAGCGGCGTGATGAGGGCGAAGGTCACCAAGCGCCAGTGATGCCAGGGCATTGGCCGCAAAGTTTGCGCAGCGGTTAACCCCATTTCCAACAAGAACAGCGCCAACACCCCCTTGAACGCCCCCGTGAACAGCGCAGTGACTTCTTCCCCTTGGAAGGGCCCGTAGAGCGTTCCAATGACCACACCGCCTGTCAGCAAAATCACGCCACGGTTGGTGAGCGTCTCATGCCACAGCTTACGAGTACTTTCTTTTACCGCCGCGCCTTGATGGCGCCTAAATAGCGCAATCGCCACCATAATGGCAGGCAGCTCCATGGCCACTAAATAGAGTGTGACTTCACTGCCCACGGCCAGCTGCCGCGCCTCCACATAGGCCAGCGCCACCGCAAACGTTCCCGCACTGACCGAGCCGTAGTGGGCGGCGATACTAGCGCTGTCCGCCGGGGAAAGGCGTACCCAGCGCCGCAGCACCGGCATTAGCAGCAGCGGCGTTAAAGCAGAGAGTAGCGCAACGCCTAATAGCTCGGGTACCAATCCCCAATGAATATTCCCGTGCAGCGCCATACCGCCCTTTAAGCCGATGGTCAGCATTAACAGCAGGCTTAACGTGTCGTAGGTGGCTTTGGGTACCTGCAGGTCTGACTTCACCGCCCCTGCTATAAGCCCCAGTAAGAAAAACATCACCACAATATCTGGCATCGCTGACGCTCCACAGGGTTAAAAGAGGCTGCATTTTGCGTGGATTTACGGATGACAACTAATAATAACTTGAAAGACAGTCATAGATAATCATCTATACTAGCTGGCGTAACCAAAGGGCACCTCAGGAGCGCCTAGAGCCATGAACATTCGCCAACTGACATTTAGACTACTGCAAGTCTATGTCACTGTCGTGCGCTGCGGATCGATCAGCGAAGCCGCAAGACAGCTGCACCTCACCCAGCCGACGGTCTCCCAACAGCTAAAGCGGCTAAGCGAGGCAGTCGGTAGCCCACTACTGGAGCATCATCTACAAGGGCTTACCATGACGGCCACCGGGCAGGCGCTTTATCAGGCAAGCCGGGATGTCTTAGGCCGTTTTGATGACTTTGCAGATCAACTCAGTGATTTTCAGCAAGGCAGCAAGGGGCGCTTTAGTATTGCCCTGGTGAATACCGCCCAATATGTATTGCCACGCTTACTCGGCCCGTTTAGCCAGGCGTTTCCTGAGGTGGACGTAACGGTACATATTGGCAACCGCCGCCAAGTGTTGGCACGCTTTGAGCGTCAAGAAGACGACCTTTATGTATTTAGCCATCCGCCTGCTCTTGCCCATGCCGTGGCAGCACGCTTTATGCGCAACCCGCTGGTGGCCATCGCTGCCGCTGGCCACCCCCTTACACAGCACTCATCAATCACCATGGAGCAGCTGCTTAATGAGCGCTTGTTGCTGCGCGAACCGGGGTCAGCCACGCGTATGCTACTGGAAAGTTGGCTACAAGAGCATGGGCTAACCATGAAGAAAACCCTGCAAATGGCCAGCAATGAAGCGATTCGCGTTGGCGTGGCGGCGCGCATGGGGGTCGCGGTGCTATCAGAGCATGTACTGCCAAGCGAGCATCCCGAGATATCGATTCTTCCGGTAGAAGGCTTACCCATTGAAAGCCACTGGCAGATGATTGTCCGCAATGACCAGCGGCTTCCCCAATCCGCCCAGCGCTTTCTTCACTATGTCAACGCACATCTTGCCCAGTGGATCGAGCCACGCTTCATATGCAATGAGCTGGATGCGCTGCTTCACAGAGAGCATGAGCATAGTCGCTGTCACTAGTCACTAGCGAGCTCCGGCAAATATCAGCGATAGCTACTTCAACAAAATCTTATGTTTTTTATTAGCAAAATAATTAGTTTCTAAAAAAAGACGTAATACCTGCCTTATTAGCGGTTTTCATTCGTTTTTATTCCGTATTGCAATGCAACACGGATTGATAAACTAGCCGCGATTAACCCTCTCCCCTTCTAATCTTTATTAGGATAAAGCCCATCATGTTGATGTTGCAGCAAGACCCCAGCCAGCCGCGAGTTTCTCGCCGCTGGCTTTTTCTGTTTGCAGCTTTACTACTCGGTATAAGCCCTGCGGCTTTTGCTGTCACCGGAGATATTGATTTAACCACGTCTGTTATCGGCTTCTTTGCAGTCGCAGTTTTCGTTTTGGCCTACGCGTTAGTTATGGCTGAAGAGAAAATCCACATGCGCAAGTCCAAGCCTGTACTGGTAGCAGCCGGTATCATTTGGGGACTCATTGGCTGGGTGTACGTCCAAAATGGCATGTCGGAAACGTCAGAACATGCGTTCCGTGTGACCCTTTTGGAGTTCACCGAGCTAATGCTGTTCCTGCTAGTAGCGATGACCTATATCAACGCCATGGAAGAGCGCCGGGTATTCGATGCGCTGCGTTCGTGGATGCTGCGTAAAGGCTTTAGCTACCGCCAGCTGTTCTGGCTAACGGGTGGCCTCGCCTTTGTGCTATCTCCCATTGCCGATAACCTAACCACGGCGCTACTCATGTGTGCTGTCATCACCAAAGTGGCTGAAGGTGATAAGCGCTTTATTAATCTTGCCTGTATTAACGTTGTGGTGGCCGCCAATGCCGGCGGGGCCTTTAGCCCATTCGGGGACATCACCACGCTGATGGTGTGGCAGGCAGGTATGGTCGCTTTCCAAGAGTTCTTTGTGCTCTTCTTGCCCTCTCTGGTCAATTTCCTGATTCCTGCCGTCATCATGAGCGCCTTTATCAAAGACGAGAAGCCCAGCAGCGTCTATGAGGATGTATGGCTAAAGCGCGGTGCACGGCGAATTATCGCGCTGTTCCTGCTGACCATTACCACCGCTGTGTTGTGCCATACGCTGCTGCATCTCCCGCCGGTACTCGGCATGATGACCGGGCTTGGCTACCTACAGTTTTTCGGCTATTACCTGCGCCGCACGCTACCTCAATCACTGGAGCGCAAACGTGAACGCTATAGCCGGCGCGGCGACAATAAAAAACTTGAGCAGCTAGGCGGCGTGGTGCCGTTCGATGTGTTTAACCGCGTGGCACGCGCTGAGTGGGATACACTGCTGTTCTTCTATGGGGTGGTGATGTGCGTAGGCGGTCTTGGCTTCATGGGCTACCTTGGGTTGCTTTCCGAAGCGCTTTACACAGGCTGGGATGCTACCTGGGCAAATATAGTGCTGGGGGTCGTATCGGCGGTGGTGGATAACATTCCGGTGATGTTTGCCGTACTCACCATGCAGCCAGAGATGTCCCACGGCCACTGGCTATTGATCACGTTAACCGCAGGCGTAGGCGGCAGCTTACTCTCTATTGGCTCAGCAGCAGGAGTGGCCGTTATGGGCCAAGCCCGCGGCGCTTACACCTTTATGGGCCACCTGCGCTGGGCACCGGTTATTTTTCTCGGTTACATCGCCAGTATCCTCGTGCATCTGTGGCTTAACGCCGACAGCTTTACTGTCTTTAATTAATAAATAACCGCCATAACACCTAATGCCCGCGCCAAGCGCCTACAAGCGCTGCGCGGGCGTTTTAGTAAGCTTCAAATAAATACTCGATTGGCGTTGGTCTGCCCAGCAGGTACCCCTGGTAGCGGTAACACCCATGCCCCCGCAGCCATTCCAACTGCTCTTTCTTCTCGACCCCTTCGGCCACCACGGTTAGGCCCAGGCTTGCTGCCAGAAGAATCGTCGTATCCACAATCGCAGCATCGGTTTTGTCGGTCAGCAGCTCACGAATAAACGACTGATCGACTTTGAGCTCATCAAGTGGCAAGCGCTTTAAGTAACTCAACGACGAGTAGCCCGTACCAAAATCATCCAACGCAAAGCGAATGCCCTGGGCACGCAGCTTAAGCATGGTATTGCGAACTCTGGTCGGCTCCCGCATGAGCAGGCTCTCGGTTACTTCCAATATCAAACGGTTTGGCGGCGCCTGAGTTTCAGCTAATAACGCCTCTAAATCCCGCACAAACTCAGGGTGTTGGAACTGCACTGAACTGACGTTGACCGAAATCGTCAACGATGAATAGGCGGGCTGGAAAGCCCACT
Source organism: Halomonas sp. GFAJ-1 (assembly GCF_000236625.2). Taxonomy (NCBI): domain Bacteria; kingdom Pseudomonadati; phylum Pseudomonadota; class Gammaproteobacteria; order Oceanospirillales; family Halomonadaceae; genus Halomonas; species Halomonas sp. GFAJ-1. The sequence goes on along the minus strand of NZ_AHBC01000021.1, from coordinate 53,044 downwards.
TCGCCAGCTGCTCGCAGGCGGATTTAAGTACCCAGTAGCCAATGGGTAAAATTAGGCCATTCTCTTCGGCCAAAGGAATGAAGGTCCCGGGAGACACCCAGCCGCGCTGCGGGTGGTACCAGCGAAGCAGCGCCTCTACTCCGACCGTCACGCTGCGATGGTCAACCTGCACTTGATAGTGAAGCGCCAATTCGTTACGCGCCATTGCTTGGTTCAGGTCACCTTCTAAACTGGCGCGCTCCAGTACGCTGGTTTGCATATCCCGATTAAAGAAACAGAGGTTATTGCCGCCCGCTGCTTTGGCCTGCTGAAGCGCTATATCCGCCTGCTGCAATACGCTATTCATGCTGTGCTCTGTCCCTTTAAATAGCGTAATACCAATGCTTGCGCTAATCGGTAGCGATCGGTCGTTGTGCAGTTGGGAAACAGCTTCAAGCAGTTGGCACGCGACACGCTCAGCGCTCAGCCCAGCCACCTCGGGCTCTTCCCCTAGCGCATTTAACAACACGACAAACTCATCGCTACTTACCCGCGCAACAGTCGCTTCCTGGATGACTTTATAAAGCGACTCCTGCAGCTGCACTGCAACGTTAATCAACAGCTGATCACCGCTCTCATGACCCTGGATATCATTGATAAGCCGGAAGTTATCAAGGTCAATAATCAGCACGGCACTGAATGTCGACACGTCATCATCTTGTTCCGTCACTAATGCTAACGAATCCATCAAGAGGCGCCGATTTGGCAATCCCGTTAAAGCGTCGTAAAAGGCTAAATGATGAGTGCGCGACTGCATCTCCAAGTATTCTGTCAGCTCGGTTGAAATACCGCATAAGCAAGGCGCCTCCCCTTTACGCATCACAAGGGGCATTTTTATGGATAAAAACGTACGTACCCGCTCTTCACCCTTGAGCAAGCTGTGCTCTTCCAGCGTCGTTTTTTTGCCCGACGCTAATACCTGACGGTCAACTTGATGCATTTCTGCGGCGCTTGCTGCATCAAAAAAAGCCTCATCGCACTGGCCGATGATTTTCTCGGCAGGCAAGCCAAACAGCTCGCTAACTTGTCGGTTAACAAAGCGGTACTTCAAGGAGGGTGACTTGATGTAAATATGCGCATCGACACTATCCAAAATAGTCGCCAATAGCGCTTCATGAGTAACGAGCTGCTCACGGTTAGCCACTACCCGTCTTTTTAGCAGCACATTGCAGCCCAAGGCCAGCATCAAGAAAAGCGTCAGCAGGCCAACCCCCCACCACAGCCAAAGGGGAACTAAAGGGGGAGGCGGGGTGGAAACGCGCCAAGCGCGTAACGTATCAAAATAGACAGAATTACTATCCTGTTTCCAGGCTCTGAGCGTTGTATCAATACGCTCTAGTACGCTATCAGAGACTTGATAAGAGGCTGCATAAAATAACTGTGCGGGCTGGAAAATAATCGGCGTCTCTCGCAGGCCATATTCACGAGCACGCCAATCACCATATAAGTGATTAGACGCCACCAGATCAGCCTCATCACTTGCAACGGCTTCAAAGCCCTCTGAAAAACTGTTAACCAACACCCACGTTACCGGCACACTAAAACGCTCGGTAACGGCCGCTAAATACTGTTGCTGTATGGCATTCTCAACCACCGCCACGCGCATTTGGGCCAGATCCAAAATTGCCTCAACACTCATTTCTTCACGCTGATAGAGCAGTGACCAGCTGTGCATCACCGGTTCTTTATGGAAAGCAAAGCGCTGGGCGCGTTCCTCACTCCACGCAACATCAGGCAGCAGGTCAATCTCGCCCTGCTCTAGCAGCGTTAGGCAGTGTGAAAATTCACAGCTTAGGCTCTCTAAATGCCATTGCTGCTCCTCAGCAATCGCTTCTAGCAACTCACCCAATACCCCCCGCAGCTGGCCTTGGTTGTCAGCAAATAACTTCGGTGGATTGTGGTAGACCCCAACAAGTAGCGCTTCACTCGCCAACGATGAAGGGGCCCATAGCCACATGCTGACCAGCATAGCGCCGGTAAGCCAGCGGAGGGGGGAACACCGAGCCTCGCTCTCAGTAGGCGAAAAGCGGACGCCGAGTGGTTTTCGCGTGCGCGAGATCATCGGCCCTACTCACCGGGCATGGTGAGCGGGCCTGCCCGCACAACTACTCGCTGCCACGCAGCATCATTTTCGATACGCGCTACAAACGCGGCAATGTGCGGGTACTTTTCCAGTGACTGGGTAGCCGCCACGGCTTGAAGCGGAAAACTCATTTGTACATCAGCCCCACTTGGCCAACGTCCGGCGAAGTTTTCCTTTGAGCCCAGGTGCTTATTAATAACGTCTAAATGCTGGTTCATTTGTGGCTGAATAAAACGCTGGCGCACGGTCGAACTAATGCCTTTAGCCAGGGGCTTAATGAACCATGGTGACTGTTTGGGGATTTGATTAAACACCAGGCCCATCACCAACAGGGGCATCAATGAGCCTTCGGCATAGTGTAGCCAGTAGCGATAATCTACCCAGTCATTCGTATCAGCCTCCGCTGGCTGCAGGCGCCCTTCACCATAACGGCTGATAAGGTAATCAATAATAGCGCCAGACTCAGCGACGGTTAATTCGCCATCGGTAATAACAGGAGACTTACCTAGCGGGTGGATTTTTTTAAGCGCATCTGGCGCTTGTTGAGTTTTACGATCACGCTGATAAACCTGGATCTCGTACTCAACGCCTAGTAATTCAAGAAGCCATAAGATTCGGTGGGAACGGGACTTTTCCAGATGATGAACGTGAATCATAAACACTCCATGGGGCGACTTGTCACGCTGCCAACGGGTCAGCGCCAGTTATCCTTTTACTGCAAGCTTATATAGCGTAGCACCCTTGCAGCGTTGAACCCTATGGAAGTGTTAAGCAAAGCTTAGTTTTTGACTCAAGACAACTATTTGCACAATAGGAGTGCAAATAGYGCACCATTTTGGTCACATTGACGCTCTACTTACTTATGCTTTGTGCTCGTGGCGCCACTTTGCCAAGAGATCAGCGAATGACCATTTACCCTGCAACCAGGGAGCCAATAAACGCATTGAAAGCGGGATAAATACAAACACCATAACCGGGGTAAGCATCAGCGTGCTAACGACTACCCGGGGAACTAACGCCCAATCCGCGATGGCGCCGCCAAATAACCATTGAAACATTAGTGAGACAGGGAAAAACGCCAACCAAACGGCCACCGCTTGCTTCCAGCGGGGCGGGGTAACCCCTGGGTTAACCTGAAACCAAGCATCAAGACCCGTCGCGCGATGCTCATGGGGGGCCTCATACAGGTCTTTCCCACGGGCAAGCCAGGCGTGGCGTGAAGCGGAATGTTCCCAGGCGTTTAGCGTGTCGCTGCTGCTAAATCGAAAAATAATTTGATACTCGTCGTCATCTTTTGGCGGCGCCAATACGCCTGACCCCAGGTAGCCTGGAAAGTCAGCCGCTAGTTCACGCCCTTCATTTAACCAACGGTTAAAGTCTTGATAGCGGCCATTCGCCACGCGGCGGGCCACCATTAAGGTGACAGGTGAAGCAGACATGGTATATCTCCTAAAGATACTACAGCCATTGCCGGGTAAGCAGGCTGTTTACTAGTGGGCGGGTAAGCCCGTTACTTGCACTGCAGTATACATGCAATGTTGGTGCCATGTGGGCACTGATCAAGCGCTCAACGCTTTGAGAGCGGCTGGATGCTAACAAAGCGCCCCTGATCAGAAAACTCAAGCCGAAAAATGCCCTGAACACCCTCTCTTGTTACAACACGGCGCAGCGCTTCGGCAGGAAAAACCACCCAGCGGCCATCCACACTACGGGTACGCACATTGGCGTAGCGACCTTCATAGTGCGCTAGGCATTCACTCTCGGAGAGATGGATAACCACATCAATGGCAGGCATAAACACTCTTAAAAAAGTAACACTTAATATTGAGCAGATAATAATAGAGCGGTACTAAAGAGGACAGCACTTACGCCCGCTAGCGACTCCCAAAGCAGGCAAATGCCGAGAAAAACAGAACGCCATATTTGCGCACCAGGGCTGGCTCGCTGATACTCAAGACTACCTATAACCATTTATACGCCGGTAACTGCTTATGGAACTCTCCTTTATGAGTGCGTTTATTGCTTCGCCCATAGCGGCCAGTAGCCCATCGTCGCCCGCTATCGCCGAAGAAGCACAGCGCCGCGCTCAAACCGACGATGCTACGCAGGTGAGCGAAGATGATCAGCGCGCCAGTGAAGCAACAGGCCCCACCCGGGCGGACGGCACCCCGTTAGCACCTGAGGAAATCCAGTATTTAGAGCAGCTAAAGCAGACTGACCGGGCGGTGCGCCAGCATGAAATGGCCCACCAGATAGCGGGCGGCCCTTATACTGGCGGCGCCTCTTACGAGTATGAGATAGGTCCTGATGGCAAGCGCTACGCGGTTGCCGGCGAAGTGCCCATTGACTACGGCCCGGTTCCTGGCGACCCACAAGCGACAGTGGAAAAAATGCAAACGGTGATCGCCGCGGCCTTAGCGCCTGCCGACCCCTCACCTAAAGATTATCAGGTCGCTGCCCAAGCGCGACAATACCTGCTGGAAGCTAAGCTGGAAGCGGCCTTAGAGCAGAGTCAAATGAATCAAGCACGTAACGATGGAGCCGCCACCAGCCCACCGGAGCAAGCCGCCTGAATCGAGCCGCCCAGGTTAAATCCCTTATAACCCTAGCGGCGTTGAAGCGTTGCCATATCCTTATTGCAGCGTTGCTAAAGAGTGCCAATCATTGCGCTGCGGCCACCCCTCCAGCCAAGCTGGCATTTCACACGGGGGCATAGGGCGAGCAATGCCATAGCCCTGGGCAAGCTCACAGCCCAATGCCATTAACGCTTTCGCATGGGCCAGGGTTTCAACACCTTCGGCTAACATCGGCCGCTTAAAGCGGTTAGCCATGTAGATTACGCTTTCCACGATTGCCATATCGTCCTGGTCGCTCAGCATATCGCGTACAAAGCTCTGATCGATTTTGATTAGATTAACGGGCAGCTGACGCAAATGCGTTAACGACGAAAAGCCCGTTCCAAAATCATCAATGGCAAACCCAACCCCTAAGGCTTGGCAACGTGCCATGTTTTTTAGCGCTGCCTGAATATCGTGCATGGCAGCGCTCTCAAGCACTTCGAGCTTAAGCATGGCAGGCGCAACCGTAGGGTAACTAGCTAGCAGCTCGGCAAGCCGCTCACTGAACTCTTTACCCAGCAGGTGGGCAGGGCTGATGTTCACGTTGATAGGCAGCACAATACCGGCTTTTTGCCATTCGGTAAGCTGCTGTAGTGCCTGCTCAATCACCCACTCCCCAAGGTCGACCTCCAGCGGCGTGGCATCAATAATGGGTAAAAACTGGGCCGGCGAGAGCAGCCCCTCATCTGGGTGCTGCCATCGAATCAACGCTTCCACGCCCACCACTCGCCCACTGGCCATATCTACCTGAGGCTGATAAAAAAGCCGCAACTCGTTGTGGTTAAGGGCATCCATGAAACGCTGACGCTGCTCATGACGCACTTGCAACAGACGATCTTGGGTGGGGTCAAAAAAGTGGTAGGTATCCCGTCCCCGCTGCTTTGCTCGGTACATAGCTTGGTGAGCATGGCGCAGCAGCACATCGCCCTGGGAGTGGTCATTTGGGTAACGTGTAATGCCCAAACTCGCGGTGAGATAGATGCTTTGTCCATCAATCACCAGCGGTTTTCGGATCGTGGTCAGCAGCTTTTCAAAGAAGTGCTCATCGTCGCTGTGGTGCAGTAGCAGCACAAACTCATCGCCTCCCACCCGCGCCAACACATCATCGCCAAACAGCAGGTGGCTAATACGCTGCGCAAAGGTGGAAAGTAAACTATCCCCGACATGGGCACCTAGCTGCTCGTTAACCGTCTGAAAATGGTCGATATCCAGGGAACATATTGCCAGCGGTAGTTGTTTGGCTTCCGCATGCTGGATCGACTCCTGAATCAACTGGGTGAGTAGCTGAAGGTTAGGCAACCCGGTCAACGCATCAAAAAAGACCTCACGTTTCAGGTGACGCGCGTGGGCAGGGATGGCGGAAAGATCAGCCAGGACAACGACATGGTGGTCGACCTGCCCCTGTGCATTACGCACGCGATTTATCGACATCATGCCAGGGTAAAACTGGCCGTCGTGGCTGCGGTAACTCACTTGGCATTTACTGCGATCCCGAAGCTGCTGTTGCTCACGCATGAAGCGCGTGGTGCGGCTGTCGTCGAGGGATAAAATGCTAAACGCCTCTAAGGATTGGCCGTAGACCTCTTCAAGGCATAAGCCGGTGAGTTCACAAAACGCGGGATTAACGTCGGCCACACAGCCGTTGGCATCGGTAATAATGATGGCTTCGTTGGCGAAATTAAACGCCGACTCAGCGCGAAGAAGCGGTGCACCGGGGGTGGTTTTCGACGCTAGGATCGTCGACATAGAAGTTATGGACCCAGTCGTTCTCGACCCAGTCGTTCTCGACCCAGTCGTTCTTGAACGTGCAGTAGCACTATCCAGTTCAGGAGCATCATGATTAGTTTGCAGAGACAACGCCAGCTCCTTAAGCAGACTCAGAGACTGACACGCGCAGCTGCGTTCTCCTCATCTAACTCAGTATAGGTTGGATTACGTTTAGCCATACTACCACCACACACAAACACTATGTTTTACATGAAACAGCGATTAGTCAACGCGACAAGGGTCAAGAAACATGCAAAAACCACCCCTACGCCGATGATGCTGGTTTAAGGCGCAACCCCTGCCGCGCCTAAAAAGCGCTGCTCCCAATAATCGATATCCAAGGGCACGCTGACCACTGCCCGGCCGCTGCCAGGGGCGTGAATCATCTGCCGGTTACCGCGATAAATCCCAACATGCGAGGCTTTCGCGCCACTGCCAAAAAACAGCAAATCCCCAGGACGGGGAGTATCAACCGCAGGCAGTGCCCGGAATTGATCATGGGCGGTACGGGGAACACGAATACCTGCTGCGCGGTAAGTCATTTCAACTAACCCCGAGCAGTCCAGCCCTTCTGGAGAGTTACCGCCAAAACGGTACGGCGTACCAATGGCTTTTTGGGCATGGGAAAGAATCAGCGCTCGCTCCATGGAGATCCCCGCCTGAGCACCAGGCGCAGATGGCGGGGCAACCTCTTTGCCGGCACACCCAGCTATCAGCAACAGGGCGAACAGCGTGATTAAGCGCTGCAGAGGCATCAACCGCCGCAAGCGGACCAGCGGCACAAAGTACATAGAGAGCACACAGGGAAACGGCATAAAACGCTCCAGCGCGGCATGTTAGCAATCGCTTTATCATGGCCTAAGAGCTGGTGACTCGCTACTGATTCATGGCGCGGTTTATTTAACGCCCAATCCACTCAACGAAGGTGGTTTCTCCCAGCGCATGGCGCTCATGGCGTAGTCGGCTCATCGCGGCATAGGGCAAATCCATCACTAAGCTATTGCAAAGCGGCTGTTCCAATACTTGACGCAGCAACGCGTTACATACAAACAGGTGGGCGACCACCAGTACATGCTTGCCCGGTGGGCTTACCAACAGTCGCCGCCAGACATCACTGACCCGAGCATCCAATGCATCTACTGTTTCCCCTTCGGGTGGAGCCGCTTGGGAAGGGTTATGCCAAAACGCGCTCATCTGCTCGCTACCCTCTTCGGCAAACACCTGAGCATGGGTTTTGCCCTCCCAGCGCCCCAAGTGAAGCTCAGCTAGGTCATCCTCCACCTGTACCGGCAGGTCGAACTCTTCACCTAACCACAGCGCAAATTCACGACAGCGCAGCAGCGGTGAGCTGATAACGGCATCATAAGGCAGCCGCCCATCCACACTTTGTCGCATCACGGCATCACTCACTTGCTGCCAACCGGCTTTACTCAGCGGATGGTCGGTACTACCACGCAGCATGCGCCCGCCGACTGGCTCGCCGTGGCGCATAATATCGATGGTCGTGATAGTGGCATTTGGAAAGCGCATGATCGCTCCTTACCCTGGCTGTCTGGCTAGATAATAGCGTGGCGTACACGGGCAGAGATCCACTCTGAGACCAATACCGTGGCAAAAATCATCACAAAGATAACGCTAACCTGGTTCCAGGCGAGGCTGTTAATCGACGCGTTAAGCTGCAAGCCGATACCGCCAGCGCCAACCAGACCTAGCACGGTAGACTCACGAATATTAATGTCCCAGCGATACACGCTGATACCCGCGAAAGCAGGCATAACCTGGGGCAGCACACCGTAGTTCATCACCTGTAGACGGCTGGCGCCGGTGGCGCTAATTGCCTCAACGGGGGTGGGGTGAATCTCTTCAATGGCCTCATAGAGCAGCTTGCCGACAAAACCAATTGAGCGCAGCGCGATGGCGATGATTCCCGCCAGCACACCGGGGCCAAGAATGGTGACCAGCAGCATGGCCCAAATCAGCGAGTTAATAGAGCGCGATGAGACGATAACGGTGAGCGCTAGGCTGCGTACCAGCGGGTGCGGCGTAGTGTTGCGTGCGGCTAAAAATGCCACAGGAAACGCCATGGCAATGCCCAGCACGGTGCCTAACGTAGCGATGTTCAGCGTATCCCACATGGGCTTCCATAGCACGCTGGCATACTCCCAACGCGGCGGCATCATTCGGCTGATCAAGTCGCTGCCTTGGCGGCCCGCATCTTCGACAAACACCCACATGGTGTTATCAGAAATCACTTTCCAGCACAGTAGAAACAGGCTGATGCCGACAAGCCAGGCGGCGTACTGAAGCCACTGGGCGCGAGTAGTGCGCCGCTGCCACAGCGGCGCGCCCTGGGGTGTTGTTGAAACTGGCATAACGTTTCCTCTTAAAGACAAGCGGCGTGGGGTTATTGCGTCCAGCGACGAACGTAGCTGGAGGCGTACTCGCTCATCAGTACAATCGCGATGATAATTAACAAGATGGCGGCAGAAGTACCGTACTCATAACGGCTGAGTGAGGTGTTGAGAGTCGCGCCAATGCCGCCCGCCCCGACAATGCCAATCACCGATGACTCACGGAAGTTGATATCCAGCCGGTACATCGACAAGCCAATTAAGCGCGGCATCACCTGGGGTTGGATGGCATGGTTCATGGTTTGCCACCAGCTCGCCCCGGTGGCGCGCACGGCTTCTACCTGCCGCCAGTCGAGGTCTTCAATATCTTCTGCCAGCAGTTTGGCCATAAAGCCAATGGTGGCAAACGCCAAGGTCAGCATCCCGGCAAACGGCCCAAAGCCGAACATCACCACAAATAGAATCGCGATGATAATTTCCTGGAAGGTGCGCGAGACCGCAATAATGGCGCGGCATACTGCGTAGATGGGTAAGGGCGAGATATTGCGCGCCGCCCCCAACCCCACGGGAATCGCCAGCAACACGCCAATCACCGTAGAGGTTAACGTCATGGTGAGGCTTTCCAGCAGACCCGCCATAATGTCGTTTTGGCGACTAACAAAGTCGGGCTGCAAAAATGCCCCGAGAAAATTCAGTGCGCGCCCAGAACCTTCCGCCACACGCGCCCAGTTTACTTCGACAGACGCTAATGCGAGCACCAAATACACGACGCCGCCCAGCACCAACCCCCAGCGCATACGCGGATTATCAATCAGCGGTAGCCTCCGCCAATGGCCTTGGCGTGCCGCCTGTTGACGCGCCAGCGTATCAACACCGCTCATAGCGCGCCTCCGCTGGCAACACTGGCCAACGGCCGCTGCGTGTGGGCAGCATAGGGTTGGCGAGTGAACGCATTTTCCTTCTCTTCAACATCGCCACTCTCAACAGGCTCAGGCGACGTATCCCAATACTCTTCACCGTATATCGTGGTAAGAATCTCGCTGGTTAGCTCACTTGGCTTGCCATCAAAGACGATTTCACCTGCCCGCAACCCCACAATACGGTCGGCAAACTGCTTCGCCAGCGCCACATCGTGAATATTAATGATCGCTGCAAGTTCCCGTTCAGCGCATAGCTCACGAATCAGTCGCATGATTTGCCGGGAAGTTTTTGGGTCAAGGCTCGCGGTGGGTTCATCGACCAGGAGCAGCTTAGGGCTTTGTAACAGCGCACGGGCTATGCCAACCCGCTGGCGCTGGCCGCCAGAGAGCGCATCGGCGCGCTTGTCGATGGCATGGGGAAGGCCAACCCGTTCAAGTAGCCGAAACGCCTCGGTCACGGCTTCCTGAGGGTAACGGCGCAAAAAGCTACGCCAGAATCCAACATAGCCTAGCTGACCGGAGAGCACGTTATCCATCACGGTTAAGCGATCCACCAAGGCGTATTCCTGGAAGATCATCCCCATGGAGCGACGCGCGTGGCGCAGACGATTGCCTGATAGCTTCGTCAGCTCGATATCTTCCAACCGAATGCTGCCTTGGGTGGGCTCCACCAAGCGATTAACACAGCGAATCAGGGTGCTTTTACCCGCCCCAGACGGCCCAATCAGCGCCATGACCTGGCCTTTGGGAAGCGCCAGCTCGATATCAGTAAGCGCACGATCCCCAGTGGGGTAACGTTTGCCAACGCCGGTAAGTGTCAACATGGGTTTTACCTCATCTTCATAACGGTTCGGCCAGAAGGTTGCCCTTCTGGCCGATGGGGTTGCACAGCTGCCAAAGGGTTAATCGCAGTCGTAAGTCACACCGTTGGCTTCAGCAATGGTGCGAATCACAGACCAATGCTCTTCATAGGTGATCGGGATAAACTGCGCTTCACCGGAATTGGCAAACTCAGCCTCAAGGGCGGTGCCTTCCCAGTCGTAGCTGAAGAATGCGTCTTGAATTTGCTGGGCAAGCTCAGGCTTTAGATTGTGGGCAACGCCATAAGCCGTGGTGGGGAAGGTTTCGGAGGTATAGATAATCTCGTAATCGCCTTCGCTTACCACACCGCGCGAGATCATCCGAGTAGCCACCGAGTTAGCAATGGCGGCAGCATCGTAATCTTTATTCACTACACCTAGCACAGAGTTATCGTGAGAGCCGGAGAACGCGGTCTTGTAATCGTTATCGGCTTCTAACCCATACTCAGAGCGCAGCAGCGCAGAGGGCGCACGGAAACCAGAGTTAGAGGTTTCTGAGGTAAACGCCAATTGGCGACCTTCAAGGTCTTCAACGGACTCAATACCGCTACCGGGATAGGTAATAATTTCCATCTCATAGCCGTAGCTACCATCTTCACTCGCCATAATGGCGAAGGGGCGAAAGCCACCACAGTTAACAGCAACCGGCACACCGCCTGTGTTGAAACCCGCGACATGCAAGCGGCCTGCACGCAGCGCCTCTTGCTGGGCAGCATTCGACTGCACGGGGAAGAACTGCACACGCTTACCGGTTGCTTCGCTTAGATGATCCAGAAAGCCAGACCATACATCCGCATAAACAGCAGGGTCTTCAACCGGCGTATAGGCAAAGACCAAGGTGTCCGGGTCGACCCACTGAGACTCGTCAGTCGGTGCATCGGCAACCATATCGCCATCGTTGTCTACGTAGCGCGAGGAGAGGTCGGCGGAGGCGTTAACTGCTGCCAGCGCAAATGCACTTGCAACAGCAGCGCTAATCAATGTGCGGGAAAGCGAGTTAGAAAGCGTGGGAGCGTGCATGCATCACCTAAGTGGCTGTTCAAAGATGACGCTATCCTGCCAAGCCTGCATGACAGCAGCGGGTCACTCTCGTGACAACCTAGTGACGTCTCAATGACAGCAAAGTGACACCCCTTAGCTAAGGCAGCACGCGTCAGTTCCGTCGATCTATAAAGAGACTATTACCGACTATTTTTTTCGCCTGATGTTTTAGCTCGGAAAGTTGGGCGGCAATGTCCAGTGCCTTGCAGGTGCTGGGGTCGATAATGGGTTTAACCGCAATCGACACGCTAACAAAGGGAAAGAACGCCGTAGCACCTTGGCGGCTTTCAATAGTGATACCGCCCTGCAGCAAGCGCGACAGCAAAATAATCACGAGATCACCGCGGGCCTAGCCATAAGCATCGTTAAACGCTTTGAAATTATCTAAGTCGACGTAGGCGGCTGCGAACACTTAGCGGGCCCCTTTGGGCCCGCTACTCTTTTTGTACTGACTTTAGTTAACGGTAATTCTGGCAATTTCCTCGCGCCATGATGGCTTCAGCGATGCGTTCTATTCCCTGGCGGTAGGCGGCTTGGCGATAGGTGACTTTCTCTTTCTCCGCCCGCGCCAACACGCTTTCTGCCTGCACACCCAGCAGGCTATCTAGGCGCTGATTGACCTCTTCTTCTAGCCATTTTTCGCCTGCGCGGTTCTGCAGCCACTCAAAATAGCTAACAATGACGCCGCCAGTATTAGCCAAGACATCAGGTAGCACAGGTATTTCGCGTTTGGCTAATACATCATCGGCATCGCTGGTTAACGGCCCGTTAGCAATTTCAAGAATCGCCCCCGCCTGCACATCGTCAACGTTATCGCAGTGAATTTGGTTCTCTAGTGCCGCTAACGCCAACACATCCACCTCAAGCGACAGCAGTTTATCGCCTGCCAGTGATTTACCTTGTTTACTCTTGGATAACGAACCGTGCTTGTCTTTGTCCTGCTTCGCAGCGTCAACATCAAGCCCGTCCGCGCTGTAAATAGCGCCGCTTGAGTCCGATACCGCCACAATTTTATAACCCCGCTCACTGGCTAGTCGGGCAAAATGATAAGCAGCATTACCAAATCCCTGCACGGCAACGGTGGTCTCTTCTGGCTTGCGCTCTTCGCGCTCGGCCCACAAATTCAGCACTTTTAACGCGCCGCGCCCGGTGGCCGCTACCCGACCCGGGGAGCCCCCTAGAGACAGCGGCTTACCTGTGATAGCGGCAGGCGCTTGGGCACGCACGATATGTTCGTACTCATCAATCATCCAGCCCATTACCGTAGCATCGGTATTTACATCCGGGGCGGGAATATCTCGGTCTGGCCCCATAATATCGGCAATGGCACGAATATAGCCCCGAGCCAACCGCTCTCGCTCAAGGGAGGAGAGGGCCTTGGCATCTACCTGTACACCACCTTTCCCCCCGCCATAAGGTAAGCTAACCACCGCGCACTTCACCGCCATCCAGAAACTTAGCGTGGTGACTTCGTGCTGATTAACGTCCGTATGGAAACGCACGCCACCTTTGGCAGGCCCTAAGCTGGTATCGTACTGAACCCGCCAAGCGGGGAAGGCCTTCAGGCTTCCGTCATCCATGCGGATTGGCACACTTACCTGCAACGATAGGCTCGGCTGCATCAACCGTGCCTGGGCATCCGGGTGAATATCCAACGCTTCAAATACCGCCTCCAGCCGCGAGCGGGCATCTTCAAAAAGCGCCGCGCCTGTTTCAGGGGTCAGGGCTTGCAGCGTCTTCTTTTCAGCTTGCGGTTTACGTGTTTTGGATGCTTGCTGCTTTGCTTTATGCTTTTTCGCTTTCGCATTGGCCATGTAGCACTCTCCTTCTGCTTGATAGGCGCCAGCGCCTGCTCATAAGGGACCTAGCACTTTGTAAGCGTAGCAGCTTGGTAAATGCACACGCTTTTTAACTTGCGAAATCCCAGCTTTTTCTCACACTTAGGCTATTCGCACGGATGCCCAGGGAGAACATAGTGAGTCCAATAACACGTAGCGCCCTAGCTTGGGGAAGCCTTTACAGTTTACTTGCCCTGCTGCCGATAGGCTGGCTGCTGCTCTCACCACCAACACCCCGCAGTTGGCTTGGTGAAGCGGCGGTGTTGCTTGGCGCACTCGCCCTAAGCATCATGGCACTGCAGGCGTTAATATCGGGCCGACACGCTTGGTTTGCCCATGAGATCGGTTTTGATAACGTACTCCAGTTTCATCGCCAGATCGGTATTGGGGCGCTTTTCCTGGTTATTGCCCACCCCGTTGCCCTGTTTATCGCCCACCCTTCGCTGATTCACTTTCTTGACCCACGAGAAGAAACCCTGCGCGCCCTAACCCTGATAGCGCTGCTAGGTGCCAGCATTGTGCTGATTATTAGCTCGCTCTGGCGAAAACGTTTTGGGCTACCATATGAGTGGTGGCACCTACTCCATGGCGGCTTAGCGCTGTTTATCGTTTTTGGGGGGCTTGGCCACGCCATAATGGCCCAGCGTTACACTGAGGGCTTGGTTACCTCGATGGGTCTGGCGCTGCTTATTCTGATTCCGGCCTGCTTGGTACTCGAAACCCGCTTATTAAGGCCATGGCGTATGCGCCGTCGCCCCTGGCGCGTGGTGGACACAAAGCTTGAGCGCGGCGATACCACCACACTGACGCTTGAACCCGCAGGCCCTCACCGCTTCACTTTCCAACCGGGGCAATTCTTCTGGATTACCCTGGGCGACACCCCATGGTCGCTACAGCAACACCCTTTTTCGCTCTCATCAAGCGCTGCCAGCAGTGGTCGTATAACCTTCAGCGCTAAACGCCTGGGCGACTTTACCCGACAACTACCCAAGGTAACCGCCAATACACCTGCGTTTATTGAGGGCCCATTTGGCGCTTTCATCCCTCGCCCCAACAATCCCTCGGGGCTAGTAATGATCGCAGGGGGAATTGGCATTACGCCGTTTATGAGCATGCTCTACACCTTTCGCGACCAGCAAGACCGCCAACCGATTTGGCTGATTTATGCCAACCCCACCTGGCAAGAAGCCACCTTCCGTGACAACCTGGATGAATTGGCTCAGCAACTTAACTTAACGCTGATTCACGTTATTTCAGACCCCCATGAGGGCTGGGAAGGGGAAGTGGGCTACGTTGACCAAGATCTCCTGGCCCGCTGCTTGCCCCAGGATGATGGGAAGCGTGACTACTTTATTTGCGGCCCGGACCCCATGATGGATAGTGCTGAAAAGGGCTTAATTGCCCAGGGCATCGCCCCCACCCATATTTTCTCCGACCGCTTTGACATCGTTTAGGGAGTTTTTATGCTGCATAACTACGCAAGATACGCAGGGGGGCTAGTGCTGGCGCTATTAGTCGCCGTTGTGCTCCTGGCAGCGTACGCCCTGCAATGATTCACGAGTGCCTTCTGTGATAGTGAGCAACGCGCCCAGCGAGCACTACTCCGCTCACCTTAGCTCTCAAGCAGCCCGCGACTTAGCGTGGCTAATCGCCACACCGGATGTCGTTGAGCTACCGCCGCCCATCCCCTGTGGCGGCAAGCCAACGCAACAAGAGCTTGGTTTGACGGACAGCATAGACGCCTGGTTGGCGCAGCTTACGCCAAAGCTGAACGCGCTGGATGGCAGGTTAGCTACCCGTATGGGCCACTACCACGAACAGCTTTGGCACCTGCTGTTAGATAATGCCCCTACTACCCGGCTTTTGGCCAAGAACCTACGCATTACGCAGCGGCGCAACACGCTCGGCGAGCTGGATATGCTCTACCGTACCCGCGACAACACCGCTCCCGTGCATTTGGAAGTAGCCATTAAGTTCTACCTAGGGCTACCCGAAGGGCCGGGAGATGCCACCAGCCAAAGCCGCTGGATTGGCCCTGGCGGGCTAGACAGCCTAGCGCTGAAATGCAGCCATCTGCGCCACCATCAGCTGCCCATTTCGAGTACCGCCGTCGCGCAGGCACTGATCACCCAATGGCTAGCGCCAAGGGACCTTGGCCCCACCGCGCCGCTTAACGGCCAGCTCACCCAGCGCCTAGCCATGCCCGGCGTACTGTTTTATCCCTGGCACACGGCAATGCCGCCGCCCATCGGGGCAACAGCCAATCATCGGCGCGGTAGGTGGTGTTATATAAAAGATTGGCCAGCGCTTGCAGCCCAAACGAGTGAGTCACTGCACATGGCGTGGTTGGAGAAACCCCATTGGCTGGCCCCGCCACCTAAAGCGGCGTTTCAGCCAGCCAACGAGGAAATGGCAATCGTGAAGCCACTGATTGAGCGCTACGGGCCACAGCAGGTGATGCTTTACGACCCAGAAGCGGAGACAGGAACAGCAACAGCAACAAAGATGCAGCCACTGGAGCGTCTCATCCTTGTCCCCAATGACTGGCCACGCCAAGTGCCGCTGCCGCCCCGCCCTCGCGATTAAACAATCACTTCGCTAAACAGCCACCTTGCCGTTAAACAGCTACTTTGCGGTTAAACAACGACTAAGTTATCGCGGTGGATCAACTCGTGAGCTTCTACGTACCCCAGGATTGCTTCAATCTGGTGGCTTGGCTGGCCTGCTAACTGACGAGCTTCCTCAGCTCCATAGTTGACCAACCCTTTGGCCACGCGCGTGCCCTGCTCATCCACGCACAGCACCATATCACCGCGCTTAAAGCTGCCCTGCACTTCGCGCACGCCCACTGCCAGAAGGCTAGAGCCTTTGCCACGCAGTACGTTCACCGCGCCGGCATCTAGCACCAAGGTGCCCCGCACCTGCAATTGCCCCGCCAGCCAGCGCTTGCGGGCGGCGATAGGTGCCTGGTCAGGCCGCAACAAGGTTCCCAGCGCTTCGCCTGCCATGACGCGAGAAATAACGTCTGGCTGACGACCACTGGCAATCACCGTGACTGCGCCAGAACGGGCCGCGAGCTGCGCCGCGCGTATTTTGGTGCTCATACCACCGCGCCCCAAGGCCCCACCACTGCCTGCTACAGCGGCTAGCCGTGGATCGTCAGCGCGCCCTTCGGCAATCATCTGAGCATTGGGGTCGTGGCGAGGGTCGGCGTCAAACAGCCCCTCTTGGTCGGTAAGCAGCAGCAGTGCATCGGCTTCTAACAGGTTGGCAACCAGCGCGCCGAGGGTGTCGTTATCGCCAAAGCGAATCTCGTCGGTGACCACGGTATCGTTTTCATTGATCACCGGCACCACGCGCATCTCGACCAAGGTACGCAGCGCCGACAGCGCGTTGAGATAGCGCTTGCGGTTAGACAGGTCATCGTGGGTAAGCAGAATCTGAGCCGTTAACATGCCGTGGCGAGCAAAATGCTGCTCGTAGCACTGGGTAAGGCCGTTCTGGCCCACCGCTGCGGCGGCTTGAAGCTCATGGACAGCGCTGGGGCGTGCTTGCCACCCCAGACGCACCATACCGGCGGCAACCGCGCCGGATGAGACCAGCACGACCTCGATACCCTGCTGATGCAGCGTGGCGATCTGGTCGACCCAGCCACCAATCGCCACCTCGTCCAAGCCACGGCCATCGTTGGTGAGCAGCGCGCTACCAATTTTAACCACTACCCGGCGGGCGCTGCTTAACGCCTCCCGGCCGGGCAACTGCTCATTGCTTTCCACGTCGCGACTCTCCCAAGCCTTTTCGCTCACAGCCTTGCTTCCGTTAACCCTGTTGACGCTTCCCACTCAACCGAGGGTCGGTTATGGGGCGTACTCTACCTCGACATCGTAATCATCATCGTCGAAATCGTCGTCGTCTTCGTCATCGTCCCGCTTACGGCGGCGGCCAAGACGCGCTTCCGTACGGGCTACTGACTCCTCTTCCATGCGGCGGCGCATTTCCTGCTCGCGGGCATGAGCTTCTTCATCTTCATTTTCCAGACGCTGCTGCTCGGTCAACCAGCGATACGCTGCCTGTACCAGCTTGTCAGTGCCGTCGTTGCTGATTGCCGAGATGCGGAATACCGGGCCATCCCAGTTCAGCGCTTGGATAATCGCCTCGGCGCGGGCTTCGCGCTCATCTTCTGGCAGCAGGTCAAACTTGTTCAGCACCAACCAACGGGGCCGCTCAGAAAGGGCTGGCGAGAACTGACCAAGCTCGTGAATAATCGCCTGCGCCGCTTCCACCGGGTCGGACTCATCGAAAGGTGCCACATCCACCACGTGGAACAGCAGACGCGTGCGGGTCAGGTGCTTCAAGAAACGCAGCCCCAAGCCCGCGCCGTCAGAGGCACCTTCAATCAGCCCCGGCACATCTGCCATCACAAAGTGCTCGTGCATACCCAGCTTCACCACGCCCAGGTTAGGCACCAGGGTAGTGAACGGGTAGTTGGCTACTTTGGGCTTGGCCGCAGATACCGAACGGATCAGCGTAGACTTACCCGCATTCGGCATGCCAAGCAGACCCACGTCCGCCATTACCTTCATTTCCAGGCGCAGGTTACGGCGGTCGCCTTCGGTGCCCGGCGTGGTGCGGCGAGGCGCACGGTTGGTCGAAGATTTAAAGTGAATATTGCCCAACCCACGGCGACCACCTTCGGCCACCAGTACCACCTGACCGATATCGGTGACATCGGCGATGACCTCAAGGGTATCCTCATCGATCACCGTGGTGCCCACCGGCACTTTCACGTGCAGGTCTTCACCGGCTTTACCACTCATCTGACGGCCCATGCCACCCTGGCCGTTTTCAGCTTTATAAAAACGCTGAAACTTGAAGTCAATCAAGGTATTCAGTGAATCGTCACCAATCAGGTAGACGCTACCACCATGGCCACCATCGCCACCATCAGGGCCACCTTTGGGCACATATTTTTCGCGGCGAAAGCTCAGACAGCCATTGCCGCCTTTACCTGCCTCAACAATAATCGAGGCTTCATCGACGAACTGCATTGGATTCTCCCGGCCGCTTCCGCCGCCCTAACTGCAATATCCCGCCCATTAATAACAGGCAAAAGGGATCGAAAAGACAAAAAAGCCCCGCCATGGCGGGGCTTTTATTTCGTCATCTTCGCTCTGCGCAACAGCTGTTGCTTAGGCAGAAACGATGCTAACGAATTTACGGTTGTTCGGACCTTTGGTCTCGAACTTCACGAAGCCGTCGTTCAGAGCGAACAGCGTGTGATCACGGCCTAAGCCAACGCCAGTGCCTGCATGGAAACGTGTGCCACGCTGACGAACGATGATGCTACCTGCGCTGGCTGCTTGGCCACCGAACAGTTTCACACCTAAGCGTTTGGACTCGGAATCGCGACCGTTGCGCGTGGAGCCGGCTGCCTTTTTATGTGCCATTGCAAAATCCTCCTAAAGGAAATAGCTGCTTACGCAGAAATTCCGGTAATTTTGACTTCAGTGAACCACTGACGGTGGCCCTGACGCTTCATGCTGTGCTTCCGGCGACGGAATTTGATGATCGTTACTTTATCGCCACGGCCGTGGGAAACGATCTCAGCAGACACTTTGGCACCGCCGATGAAGGGCGCGCCAATGTTTACGTCGTCGCCGTCTGCAACCAGCAGCACTTCATCAAACTCAATCGTTTCGCCGGTAGCGACTTCGATTTTTTCGAGCTTGAGGGTTTGACCTTCTTTAACACGGTACTGTTTGCCACCGCTTTTAATAACTGCGTACATGTCGCTCTCCGGACTTGTCGTTAATGCCGGTTACGCCCCGCGTAACCAACGCTCATCGCCTTCCGCTCTTATCGACCTGCTGCGAGTGGCGCCCCTTTTGGCAGCCATCTGACAGGGAGCATGATGAGTGGGTCGCGAATTATAGCGACTATCGCTGTCTACCACAAGACTACAAGGCCTTGTCAATCACACCTTACGCCATGAGCGCTTAGCTCTACCTTGACGCCTCACAACCAGCCCCATAGCATGGCCTCAACTACCCCACCCCCGCGATGAACGGAACCCATGACAGCCAACGTCTCTCAAACCCCGCCTGCCAGCCCAACGCCTTCACCGCTGCACGCCGTGGTGGCCGATGACTTTGACGCCGTAAACCGCACCATTGTCGCGCAGCTGAACTCCAAGGTGCCGCTGGTCGAAACCATCGGCCAATACATTATTGAAAGCGGTGGTAAACGCCTGCGTCCGCTGCTGGTGCTGCTGGCGGCCCGCTCGCTAGGCTATGAGGGCGACAAACATATTACGCTCGCCACGCTGATCGAATTTATGCACACCTCCACCCTATTGCACGACGACGTGGTGGATGAGTCGCACATGCGGCGTGGCAAAAAAACCGCCAACGACGCCTGGGGCAACGCACCTTCCGTGCTGGTAGGTGACTTCCTCTATTCGCGCTCATTTCAAATGATGGTCGATGTAGGTTCCATGCGCATCATGGCAATTCTTTCCAGCGCTACCTGCATTATCGCCGAAGGGGAAGTGCTGCAACTGACTAACATTGGCAACCCCAGCATTTCTGAAGCGGACTACTTTGAAACTATTCAAGGTAAAACCGCCATGCTGTTTGAGGCCGCCTCCCACAGCGGTGCCGTACTTGCAGACGCTACACCTGGCCAAGAGCGCGCCCTGCAGTATTACGGCCGTTATCTAGGCCTCGCCTTCCAGCTCATCGACGACCTGCTGGACTACCAAGGCGATGCCGAAGCCATGGGTAAAAACGTTGGCGACGACTTAGCAGAAGGCAAACCTACCCTGCCACTGATTCATGCCATGGAACGCGGCACGCCGGACCAGGCTAAGCTGATCCGTCAAGTGATTCGCCAGGGTGGGCTTGAGCAGCTCAACGAAGTGCTTGAGATCATCAACGCCACCGGTGCGCTGGAATATACCCGTGCACGCGCCGTTGAGATGGCCAATAAAGCCCTAGCTGAACTGGACGCCCTGCCCCCTAGCCCCTACCGTGATAGCATGGCGAACATCGCACGCTTAGCGGTTGATCGCAAAGCATAAAGTCCGCGCAACAAAGCAACGGAGCACGTAAAAAGAGGCTTGAAAAAAGCCCTTCGCCTGCGTATGATTCGCTCCGTTGTTAAGCGCTGCCTAGCACTGTTTAAGCAACGTTCGGAATATAGCTCAGCTTGGTAGAGCGCTGCCTTCGGGAGGCAGAGGTCGTAGGTTCGAATCCTGCTATTCCGACCAAGAATTCTATTAAAAACGGCCACTTAGCTAACGCAGCAAGTGGCCGTTTTTWGTTGGGGTGGCGCTAGGTTCCATATAGGTGACAGCGCCAACAAGCCACTACAGGTAAGGTAAGCTATCGGCCTACTCTGTCAAGCCTGAAAACGATTGGCCATTCCCCTACATTTTGGAGCGTGTCATGGGCGTTCTTCATTTACTGACTCGCAGAAGTGGCCGCCTTCGCGCCTCGCTTGCCACTTGGATAGCGCTATTAGCTTTGCTGCTGGCCGCGCCAGCGGTCGCCAATTGTGCACTTCCCTCCACCACCGACATAGTCAGCATCAAGGGCGACAGCCAACAGCCTGCGCTCCCCGAGGGCAGCGACGTCGTTGTCGACGGCATTGTGACTGGCGTGTTCCTCGGCAGAGACAACCTTAACGGCTTCTATCTTCAGCAATTCACTGACCCCGGCCCGGCGGGCGTGTTCGTCTATATGCCCAGGGTCACACCGAGTCAGGCTGAACGAATCGCCCCTGGGCAGCACCTGCAGCTCCACGCGGAGGCTGGCAGGTTCCACGATCGGATTCAGCTCCAGCGGGTCGCGCAGATCGAGACCTGCGCCAACCATCAATTGCCTGAGCCTATAGAAGCAACCTGGCCTCTTAACGAAGATCAGCTGCACCAGCTAGAAGACCTGTTGGTGGTGTTCCCGCAACCCCTCACCGTTACCGGCAACTATGAGCTTGCACGCTACGGCACGCTGAAGCTGGCCGCAGAGCGCCTGTTTCGGCCAACAAATACAGCGGAGAAAGCGACTGAGGAGGGGGCTATTTTGCTGCTGGACGATGGCAGCTACCGTGCTTTCCCAAGCCCCATCCCCTACCTGGATACCAACGGCAGCCGCCGAGTAGGTAGCACCATTGAGGGGCTGACCGGGGTTATCATGCAAGCCTTTGACGCCTATCGTTTGCAACCAACTGAAGAGCCGCGTTTCGAGGATACCAACCCGCGCCCACAACCGCTGACCGCCCCGGGTGATCAGCTGAGAGTAGCGACCTTCAACGTAGAAAATTATTTCACCACCCTAGGGGAACGGGGAGCTGCCAACAGCGATGAGCTGGAACGCCAGAGAGCCAAGCTGGCCGCTGCGGTCTCAGGCCTTCAGGCCGATATTCTTGCGCTGGTCGAAGTCGAAAATGATCCGGGCGCTCTGGCCGACCTGATCAAGCAACTAAGCACGCGCACAGGCATCCGCTATCAGGCCGTCGGAGGTAGCGCAAATCGTGGGTCTGATGCCATCAAGGTGGCACTGATCTATCGGCCAGACCGAGTGGAAGCGCTGAGCGACCTATATGCAGACAGCCACCCTGCTCACCACCGCCCTCCTTTAGCCGCTTTTTTTCGTGATATGAACGGCGGCCCAGCCTTCGGAGTAGTGACGGCGCATTTCAAGGCTAAGTCGGGCTGCCCATCCCATGGGGATATTGACCGTGGCCAAGGCTGCTGGAACGAGCGCCGAGTAGAGCAGGCTGAGGCAATGCGTGACTTTTTGGCCCAGCTTGCCGATACCGCCGGTCATCAACGTCTACTGCTAACCGGCGACCTTAATGCCTATGGCGCCGAAGACCCGATCCGTACCCTGGTTCATGCGGGCATGGTCGATCTGCTTGCTCGCGACCTGCCGCCTGAGCACCGCTATAGTTATGTCTTCCGCGGCGAATCAGGCTACCTGGATCATGCATTGGCAAGCCCCGAACTGGCTGGCTCCGTGACCCAAACGAAAACGTGGCGAATCAACGCAGATGAACCGCGTTTTCTTGGTTATGACGGGCCGGACACTGCGCACGCTTATATCCAGCCCGATCCCTTTCGCTCTTCAGATCATGACCCGGTTGCCGTGGACTTAAGCTGGCCTTAAGCCCCAGTTCACCAATAGCCAACGTTGTGATAATACACAAGGAAGCGCCACCATGACCGACTCAACACCTTCTGTCATCCTGCTCGATGGCGGCATGGGCCAGGAACTACGCAAACGTAGCCGCTACCCGGCCTCGCCTCTGTGGTCAGCACAGGTCATGCTCGATGAGCCGCACCTGGTCACGGCGGCTCACCGCGACTTTATTGAGGCCGGGGCAGAGGTCATCACGCTCAATAACTACAGCGCCACCCCTCAACGGCTAGCGCGGGATGGCGACCCAGCGCTGTTTGCAACGCTACATGGGGCGGCACTTGCCGCAGCCCGACAGGCGCAGCAAGAAAGTGGCCGTGCTGTCCTTATTGCTGGCTGCCTGCCGCCTCTGGTGGCAAGTTACCATCATGAGGTAGTGCCTGATGACGAGACTTGCCTGGATAGCTACCGCCAGTTGGTGGATGCCCAAGCAGGCGTAGATCTCTTCATTTGTGAAACCATGTCACTGGCGCGGGAAGCACTGGCAGCCACCACTGCGGCGGCGGAGCGCGATACCCGGGTATGGACAGCATTTACCGTCGACGATACGGATGGCACACGCCTGCGCTCTGGCGAGCTTCTTGCTGACGCGGCAGAAGCGACTATGTCCGCAGGCGCTGAGAAAATACTCGTGAACTGCTCCGTACCCGAAGCCATTACCACGGCAATGGGCGTGCTGGCAGCCGCCAACATTCCCTTCGGTGGCTTTGCTAATGGGTTCACCTCTATCGCAGCACTTCAGCCAGGGGGCACCGTGGACACATTAACAGCGCGAGAGGATCTGGGCCCACAGGCGTATGCTGATTACGCGCTTCAGTGGGTGGAACAAGGCGCGACGGTGGTCGGTGGCTGCTGCGAAGTCGGCCCTGCCCATATTGCGGCTATCGCCACACGCTTAAAAAATGCCGGGTACACGCTGACAACCCCCTAGGGCGCTAGCACCCACCAGCGTGGCAGCAATGCGCGCACCTTGGTCTGGGCAAAACGATCATCCAGTAACACCACTACCCCTTCGTCCTGGGGGCTACGAATCACCCTACCGGCGGCTTGCACGACTTTAATCATGCCAGGTATGCGGTAGGTGTAATCGTCGCCCTGGCCGAAACGGGTGTTCATGCGCGCTTTCAGCGCTTCGTTAAAATCGTTGAACGGCGGCAGGCCTAAGGTAGCAATAAACGCACCGATTAAGCGCTCGCCAGGAAGGTCTATCCCTTCGGCAAAAGCCCCGCCTAGCACTGCAAATCCAATCCCTTTACCCCCTGGGGTAAAGCGCGCCAGAAAGGCGTCGCGCTCGGCTTCCTGCATACCCCGGGTTTGGGCAAACGTCGGTACGGTGGGGTGTGCGTGATGAAGCTGCGCTTTCACCTGTTCCAGGTAAGCAAAGCTGCTAAAAAACGCCAGATAGTGGCCAGGTTGACGCTGATACTGATTGACCAAGGCTTCTACAATAGGCGCCAAAGAGGCCTCGCGGTGATGATAGCGCGTGGAAATATCGACGCGAATACGCACTTCCAGCTGGCGGGCGGCAAACGGTGAGGCCACTTCCCGCCACACGCTGTTTTCGGGCAACCCTAGTAAATCGCGGTAGTAGTGAAATGGGGACAGCGTGGCTGAAAACAGCACAGCGCTGTGGGCCGCCTTGAAGCGCGGCGCTAGAAAGTCCGCTGGAATGACATTGCGCAGCCCAAGTACCGCATCGCCCCGGCCATATATAGCAAGATCGCACAGAGAGTGGTCACCAAACCGCTCCGCCAAACGGCAGAAGGCCAACGCTTCAAACAACAACTCTTGAAGCTCCACGCTTGCGGCGTCGGGGTGTTCAACCAAATAATCGGTGATCGCGCCAGCCAGCGTGTACAGCGCAGCCATCAGCTTGGTGGGCAGCGCATCAAGTAAATGGTAACGCTGTAACGCCGCTGCATCGGTGGACACTTCCTTCGTTAGCGCCTGCCACTGCCTACCGACCCGGGCTAACGATTTTGCAAGCGCGGGAGGTGAGCGGCGACGCAGACGGCTCAAGCGCTGCTGGGAAAGCTCTGCGCTGTACATGCCCCGCGCTCGTTCAACTAAGTTGTGCGCTTCATCTACCAACAGACCTACCCGCCAGTCGTTGGCGTGGGCCAATCCATGCAGCAGCGCATGAGTATCAAACCAGTGATTCACATCGCCCACCACCACGTCGGCCCAGCGGGCTAACTCTTGGCCCAAATAGTACGGGCACACACTGTGGGCAAGCGCCACCTCACGCACTCCATCGCGATCAAGCCAGCGACGTGCCACCGCAGCTTGGCGGGCGGCAGGCAAGCGGTCATAAAAACCGGCCGCCAACGGACAAACATCGCCCTGGCAGGCGGTGCCGGGGTATTCACAGGCTTTGTGCTTGGCCACCAACTCCAGCACACGCAGCGGCACCGGGGGTGTAGATGGTTTGGATGTAGATGAAGTGGATGTAGAAAGACACGCCAACGCGTCCAGAGCCAAGCGACGGCCTGGGGTTTTCATGGTCAGAAAAGCCACTCTATCCAACTGCTGGCGGGGCATTGCCGAGAGCATCGGAAACAGCGTACCAAGGGTTTTGCCAATGCCCGTAGGGGCCTGGGCCAGTAGGCACCGCCCGGTGCTGGCCGCCTTGTATACATCTTCCGCCAGCGCCCGCTGACCAGCGCGAAAATCCGGATAGGGAAACGTGAGCCTAGCCAGCCATGCATCCCGCTCCTGGCGATGGGCAGACTCCTGCTCCGCCCAGGCCAAAAAGCGCTGGCACTGATCGGTAAAAAACACCTGCAATTCGGTTGCGCTAGCCTCGTGGGTGAGCAGCGTTTCCTGGCCGCTGGTAATCTCCAGATACACTAACACCAGCGTGACCCGCTCTAGGCGGCGCTCGGCACATAGCAGTGCGCCGTATATCTTTACCTGTGCCCAGTGCAACGCGCGCTGATTAGCCGCCATGCGATCTAGATTGCCACGGTAGGTTTTGACCTCTTCCAAACGGTTAGCGTTGGGATCAAAACCGTCGACGCGGCCCGCCACGCGAAGCCCCTGATACTCACCGGAAAGCGGCAGTTCGGCCAGGTAACCCTCGCCCCGACGGCTAGCCACTAACCCATGCCCTGCGATGCCTTCCAGAGCGCTGGGGGCTGGCGTAAAGCGGTGGTCAAGGTCGCCTTCCCGAGCGGTGAAATCGCACAGCGTGCGCACCGCTACCCGATAGCGGCTCATTCGGCTTCTTCTAGTTCAGGCCCTTCTGGTTCAGCCCCTTCTACGTCAGATTCAGGCTGCCAGCGTACATGGCACACCTCAACGGGCATGCCGAAGCGGCAAAAGAAGTCGATCCAACGGCGCTGGTTATCTTGCAGGCGATCTCCCGGCCCTTTTACTTCTATCATTTTGTAGCGTGGCTCGCCGGGCGGTGCATCC
The DNA here is from genome assembly GCF_000236625.2 of Halomonas sp. GFAJ-1. Classification (NCBI taxonomy): domain Bacteria; kingdom Pseudomonadati; phylum Pseudomonadota; class Gammaproteobacteria; order Oceanospirillales; family Halomonadaceae; genus Halomonas; species Halomonas sp. GFAJ-1. The sequence goes on along the minus strand of NZ_AHBC01000021.1, from coordinate 26,916 downwards.
GGCATTAGCTGAATCAAGTCAGGCAAGCCCGTGCGGTTATGCTTAAGGTCATCTAATAGCCGCATAAAACAGGCACGCAAATGGGCAGGCGGTAAACACTTAAGCGCAAGCGTCAGCAGTGCTTCACTGACAACTCCCCAGTGAACAAACGGCGATGCGATGCCCTTTTTGGCGTGCCACGTTCGAAGGATCGTGTCCTGGTAGCGGCCGTCATCCAACTGGGCTAGGCAGGCGTCGATATCGACTTGGCGCTGGCTAACAAAATCGTCGCGGTATAAATCCGCAGGCCCGCTGTGAAACGGGTGAAAAAACGCCCCTGGCAGCGGTTTAAAAATGGCCGGCCAGAGCAGCAAACCAAACAGCCCGGTCAGCAGGCTATTTTCAACGTAGTACACCGGCGCGTTAGGGGTCGCCATATAGTCAGCAACGGCACGCTCAACTGGCTGAGGGCCTGGCAAATGAAGCACATAGGTGGGCACCTGAGCCGCCTGTTTATTAGACACCGTCGAGCGCTCAACCTGTTGCGGTAGTTTGCGTGCCAAACGCGGTAACAGCCGCATCAAGGCTTGGATCTCGCCTTCCTTTGGCTGCGCGTCCAGCGCGCTGACCGTAAGTTCATAGGCCTCTGAATAACGGCCCAGACGCTCTAACACGCGCAACCTGCGAATACGCGCATCGCTGTTATTGGCATCGGCGTACAGCGTTAAAGCTAACGCTGCATCGCCACCACGCTCGGCCTCACGGCCCATGGTAAGCAGTAGCCGCGCCCGCCGAGAAGCTAACCAACGGTTGCTGGAAGCAGGCGGCACCTGTGTGGAAAGCGCCTGCGGCGGCTCGCCGTCGTCCAGGCGTTCGCGCAAGCGGTGAAGCGTTAAGTACGTTGTCACGTCATCGCGGCTTTGGAACGCGCGCGACGCTGCGGTTAGCGGTACCTGCTCAAAACGCTGCAGGCCCAGCTCAGTTAGCACGAACTCTGCCCAATCCTGACGTAGGTTGCCAAAAAACATCAGCCGTAGGCGGTCGCAAAGCGCCATCACCGTCAGCCGCACAATCTGCGTTGTTGACGTTGGCCACCACTGTTGAAGGGGTGCAAACACCTGGAACGGCTCGTCCAGCGCCGTTTGAAGCGCAGCTTTCGTGCTGTTGCGCGCTAGGCCTGCCTTGGTGATTTCACCTGCCAGCGCCTGGCGCAGCTCACTCAGCCGTAAGAGGCGAAACAGCTCACGGCGGCTTAACTGCGGTGCGTCGTCTACCCAACCAAGCGCTATCAGCGGTGCCAGGGCCTGCTCCGCATCTCCGATTTCCTCATACATCAGTTTGTCCAGGCGAAACAGCTCACCTTTACGCATCACCATGCGCACCAGTAGCGCTTGGGAAGCTTGGGGTAGCGTCTCAAAACGGCCAATAGCGTCGCGCTCGGAAGCACTTAATAGATCATGGTGGCGGGTGCTTACCCATGCCAATACATAACGAAAGTTCGTCAGGTAATAGAAAGGGTCATCTAGGGAGGCGGTCGCTGACGCGACAAGTGCACTGTTCATCTATCCATTGTAACAGTGCTTAATGGAGCAGGTTAACCCACCCGGTGTTGATAGAGCACGTCCAGCGCGTCTGCGTCATCCGGCTGCTGATCGGGGGTCGGGGCTTCTGCGCGAGAAGAGGGTTTGAAGACCGCGGGGTTGTGGCTGCCCACCAGTACATACCATTCCGCTTCACTTAAATAGTGCTGACACCAGCGGCCTAAACCGTCGGCCAGCTGCTCACGGCTATACTCGCCGCTGCGAAAAGCGTGGGCCAAGTGCAAGAGGTCTTGGCGGGCGGTACGGGCACGGGCGTTACCGCCATGTACTTTGGAAAGCGGGCAGCGTCGATCATAGGCCGCGTTGGTTAACGCATTTAACCAACGCTCTACTTCATGTGCCTGAATACCGCCGTAAACTGCCACACTCCACTCCATGCTAAACGGTTATTTGATATTACTAACGTTGACTGAAAGGTCATTAGACTGCCCGATTTTGGGATAACTGTCATCTTCTCATCCCGCGGCTAGCCTCGCCCCTGCTCAAAACCTTGCAAGACGTTCACCACATTGACACCGATCTCTTCAACGGCATAGCCCCCTTCCATTAAAAACACACACGGGAGCCCAGCGTCAGCTAGGCGCTTACCCAGGGCAGTAAAGTCAGCGTGTTGAAAGGTAAAGGCACTTATAGGGTCGCCTTCAAATATATCCACTCCAAGCGATATCACAATAAGCTCGCATTCAGCTTGATGAATACGCTCCAGCGCCTGTTCCAAGGTAGCCATCCACGTCGCTACCGAGGTACCTGGTGGTAGCGGGTAGTTAACAGTATAGCCTTCCCCCGAGCCTTCGCCGATTTCATCAGCGTAGCCAGAGTAGTAGGGGAAGGTTACCTCTGGGTCGCCGTGCAGCGATAAAAACAGGACATCGTTACGATGATAGAAAATGTGTTGGGTACCGTTACCGTGGTGGAAGTCGACATCCAGCACCGCGACCCGGCGCTTACCGGCACTCACCGCCCGCTGGGCGGCTATTGCGGCGTTATTGAAAAAGCAGTAGCCGCCAAATTGATCATAGGCCGCGTGGTGGCCGGGCGGGCGGCACAGGCCAAAGCTTGGCTCGCCCGTTGCTAGGGTATAGTCGACGGCGCCCAAGGCGGTGTCTTTGCTCGCCATGGCGGCGGCAAAAGTGCCTTCAGTAATGGAGGTTTCCGCCGCTAGGGCATAATAGCCTAGCTGGCCACTGACAGAGCGGGGGATTTTGTCGCTCCGCAGGGTGCGCGCTGGCCAAATATTAGGAATGGCTTCCCCTTCATGCCCGGCGGCTTGCCAGGCCTGCCAGCAATTTTCTAAAAACGCGATGTAGTCTGCATCGTGCACCGCAAGCACCGGTGCAAGTCCGTAATCACTGGGTGCGCGCACCTCAAAGGCCGCCTTGCGCAGTGCGCTAAGCACTAAATCTATACGTTCCGAGCACTCGAACGGCGCCACTATTGCGCCATCATGTAGTTCGCTTCGCGCTTGCCGCCGGCGGCTGTCTTCGGAGAAAAATGTCAGCATTGCGAGTCCTCATTCAATAGGGAGTAAGGCCAGCGAGCAGCCCATTGGCGTTTTTGCGAAGGCGATTGCTGTTTCAATTGGTACTCCGCCCGGCTGGCGGCGGCACGGTCAGCAAAGGGCTGCGCCCCTAGCAGCGCTATCGGCGGGTTAGCCCGGGTATAACGTGCACCTTTTCCACTGCAGTGGGCGTGGTAACGCTTGGCAAGGTTATTGGTAATCCCTGCATAGGTGCCGCGTTGGCACTCCAATAAATAGAGATACCACTGAGTCGCTGCCGCTGAGTGTGCCGCCGTTACCATATCGCCTCGCTAAGGCATGGGAGATGAAGAGAGTGCCTGAGCCGTCATTAACTGCTCCAATGCCGATAGCGGCATTGGCCTTGCTAAGCCAAAACCCTGGAAAAAATCGCACTGGTAAGTGAGTAGCCGCTGATGCTGCTCATCAGTTTCGACGCCTTCGGCCACCACTTTTAACCCCAGGTGGTGAGCCATGGAAATAATACCTTGCACGATAGCGGCATCGTCATCGCTATGGGTTAACTCTTTAATAAAGCTGCGATCAATTTTAACGGTACTAATCGGCAAATGCTTTAAGTAGCTCAAGCTTGAAAAGCCGGTACCAAAATCATCAATTGAGACTTTAATCCCCATACTGCGCACCGAGTGCAGAATATCAATAGCATTGGCCGTGTTATCCATCAAAATGCCTTCTGTCAGTTCTAGCGTTAGCTGCGCTGACGGCATCCCTGTATCCATTAGCGTTGCGCTCAGTGTTTCCAGAAAACTAGCGCGATGAAACTGCAGGGGAGACAAGTTGACAGCTACGCATTTTGCTCCCAGCCCTTTATCGTTTAACTGCTGCATATCCGTGCAGGCACGGTTAAGCACCCACTCGCTAATAGGCATAATTTGCCCTGTCGCTTCTGCCAGCGGGATGAATCGATCGGGGGAGATATACCCCTGGGTAGGATGAGGCCAGCGCAGCAAGGCTTCTAAACTGGCAACTTGGCCATCGCGGTTAAAGATCGGCTGGTAGTAGAGTTCAAACGCTTGGCGTTCAATAGCTTCTTGTAGGTCATTGCGCAGCGTGACCCGCTCGCTGGCGATATCGTGGCTGTTGTGGTGAAACCAGGCGTAGGCATTGCGTCCCTGCTGCTTGGCCCGGTACATAGCGATATCGGCTTGCTGAATCAGCGTTTGCGGTTGAGGTGTGTCTGGCTGACTCATGGCGATACCGACGCTGGCACTTAAATGAAGCTCGCGCCCGTCGATACAGTAAGGCTTTGACAAGGCAGGCAACAATCGCTCAACGACCTCTTCTGCCTGGGCCTCATGGGGCGTGTTGGTCAGCAGCAGGACAAATTCATCGCCACCCAAGCGCGCTACCGTATCCTCTTGACGTAGCGTATCGCGTAAGCGCTGGGCCACTTCTACCAGCACTTGATCTCCTACCGCGTGGCCTAGGCTATCGTTAATCGGCTTGAAATCATCTAAATCAACAAACAGCACACTGATACGCTGATGATGCATGTTGGCTAGCGCAAATTGCTTACACAGCGTTTCCTCAAACAGCATACGATTGGGCAGCCGCGTTAGATCGTCGTGACTCGCATAGTAAGATAAGCGCGCTTCAGACGCTTTTTGCTGGGAAATATCGTGCTGAATGCCAACGAAGTGCGTTACCTGCCCTTCTTGATCCCGCACAGGCGCTATATATAAATCATTCCAAAACGGGGTGCCGTCCTGCCGATAGTTGCATATCGTAACGTGGACTTCGCGCCGCTCTTTGATGCCGCGTCTTAGCTGTGCAACCACCTCAGGGTCGCTATCTGGCCCCTGCAAAAAGCGGCAGTTGTGCCCAATAACGTCTTCCTGGGAGTAGCCGGTTATTGCCGTAAATGCCTTATTGGCATACACAACCGGTGTGTCAGGCAGGCTGGCATCGGCAATCAGCACCCCGTTCACGCTAGCCTCAACGCCACGTTCCAGGGTGCGCAAGCGGGTTTGTTGTTCACGGCTAGCAGTCACATCCTGGGCAATACAGTGCACGCCCACAAAACTGCCATTAATACTAATCGGTAACGCGACTAAATCGAGAAGATGGGCTTCTCCATCACGATCCCGAAGAGTGAGCTCAAACCGGACACTGTTGCCCATCACTACATGTTTAAAATACTCACCCACACGCTCAACATCCGCCCCCTCGATGAAGTGCGTAAAATGCTGGCCAATAATGTCAGCGTTGGCATATCCGGTGATGGCGCCACAGCTATTATTCGCCGTCACGAAACGCCCCTCGGCATTGAGAGAAAACACGGCATCGGGGTGATGTGTAAACAAAGAGCGGTAGTGCTGTTCGCTTTGCTCTAATGATTCCCGTGCCAGAAAAAGCTCTTTAGTACGGCTCATGCTAACGATGACGACGCCCACGCTAAACGCCAGCAACCAGCTCAGCAATAGCCCCCCTAGGGCCACTGCCACCGGTATGACGCCTACCATATACCAATTATAATGCTCGCCGGGATACGCATGTAGCGTTACGTTTATGCCACCGGGCAGCCCCACATGACGCGATACTATTGCCTGTACAGGCGCCAGCGCCTCATTCGCACTAAAACCAGCGGGATGAAGCACCATCAGTGTTTCGGCCCTGCGGTTTATCCCCACTTGAAAAGGCCCCAGGCCTAGCCTCAGCTCTTGGCCTAGTAGCGTGCGCAGGTCAAATGCCGACAGCAGTTGCTGTTCACGGCTCTCGATGGGCACCGCCATCATCACCACGCTGTTCTGCGTCTCATCGGGCTGAAATAAACGGGGGCGGCTAAAGGGCACGGCTAGCCACGACTGAACCAAAGGCTGGTTCAGCTGCTCTAGTAGCCATACATCACCGTCGTTGCTACGCCCTTGCGACCAAACTGCCTCGCTCTGGGCATTCACTAACGCGATGGCTTACAAACTGGGCGTATCAAGGAAATAGCGCTGTGCGTCGCTCTCATGTAGCACCAGCCCCTGCTCAGCAGGTACTACATCCAAACGGTTTGCCATTCGCTGCATTAGCTGTAACCGCGCAGTCATCACCTGCTCAGCATTGAGTTGAACACTATCAAGCAAGTAGCCAGCCTGCTGTTCAATCTCGTTGCGCTGGTTGATACTCAAAAACAGCCAGGCTAGGCAACTGATCACGACGCCCCCCAGCGCGACGATCACCGTGTGTTTGCCTGGGCTTAAGCGTTTAGAGCGCTCGCGCCAACTGGCCACCAGCAGAGCCGTCCCGGTTAGAAACACAAACACCAGTGCAGCAAGGGGTGACGAGCTAAAAGGCGGACGATAAGCAACGCTTGCTTGCCACATCAACACGATGACAACGCCACCAAACAGCCATAGGCCCAGCCCCACCGTGCGCCAAACCATACGGCTGCGGGAAGGCGCAATACCTAACCAACAGCAGAGATTAATCAGCAAAAGCATGACGGCAGATAGCGACGTAATGCGCGGCTCGCCGGTTATCAAAGAGGCGCTAACGCCGTTATCCACCTGGTTGTGTAATAAGGTGTATATCAGCAGTATGGATAACAGCGTAGCGCTGGCGAGCCTGACAACGGCAGCGTGAAAAAGCGTGGCCAACAGGGCACTGCCAATCAGTACCGTGACGATAGACGCGTCGGGCACTAACATGGGCCCTACCAGAATGCCCGGGAACATCATCCAGCCGATTAACCCCGCACACCCCATCACTAGAAGCGTTGCCGCTGCCATTAGCAGCAGCGTTTGTGCTGCTAAGTCTCGCGTATTTAATGGCATGAAACGCACTTACTCCTTTTCAACGCTTGCACGCGACTAGCGCTGAAACTGTATCGCACCGGCAAGGGCCTGCAGTTGCTGATACTGCTCTTCCAAGTAGTGGCCGTAGGCATCTAAGGCTTTAAAATCAACGAAAGAGCCATACGTTTGCTCTAGTGCATGCACCAACTCGGGCGCTGCCAGCGCTTGCTCGAATGCTTTGGCGACGACTCCCAACCGCTCTTTCGGTGTATTCAGCGGTGCAAATAAGCCACGGTCAGTGGTGTTGACCAGCGCAATGCCCTGCTCATGCAGTGTAGGCACATGGGGTAAATCAGCCAGCCGGTCTTCGCTGGCCACGCCAAGGGGTAATAAAGCGCCAGCATTAAAAAGCGCGCGCGCCGAGGGCAAGTTCAGCATGGCAAAGTCCAGCTCGCCTCCCAGTAACGCTTCCACTTGGGCGCTGGTGCCCGGGTAGTGAACAAATTGTACATCCGCCGCTGAAATGCCTTCTTCGGCAAAAAAATGCAGCCAAAAAAAGTGATCAGTCGAGTGCGGGATAACGCCAAACAACAGCGGCTCGCTCTGCTGGTGAATCAACCTCTTGATGTCCCCAGCCCCTGTAGCAGCGTGGCCTGCTCTAGTAGCAGGAATGTTGACCGTTCGCGTAAGCAGTGCCACCGGCGCAAACGCTTGGTGAGAGTACGCGGCGACTCCCGAGAGATAGGAAAGGTCGATGGTTTGGTGGCTGCCTAGCAGCGTGTAGCCATCGGGGGCGCTCTCCTTGACGAACTGAGAGCCCAAAATAGCGCCACCCCCTGGCATGTTAACGGTGGTGATGGGGGCCTCAAGGTACTCTTGGGCCTGAGCAGCCACAGCGCGCAAAAGCACATCGGTAGCCCCACCCTCGCCATAGGGCACAACTAAGGTAACCCCTGCAGAGGGATAAGGCTCATCGGCTAGTAATGATGCGCTCACACTCAGCCCCATCACCCCTGCACCCATCACGGCGAACCCGGTCACGCCAAACCCGATCACGCCAAACCCTTGTAACAGCGTTAACCAACGCCAGTAGAAATACCCTACCCAGTGTTGGCACACAGATAATGGTTGATGGACGGATAGTGCTCGCTGCTGGCTCATTGCTTGGAATGCCTCATCCTTCTTAGCGTTAGCTACTCACCGCAACATACCTTTAATTTACGCTCGCTACCACATAAGCACCGCTCATTTCGACGAGGCTTTAGCCGCTCAACCCTAGGATCGCCATCCACATACCACCAGCGCCCCTCTTTAAAGCGAAAACGCGAGATCTCCTCTAACACATGCCAGCCGCCTGGCTCACGAAAATAGGCTCGAAAATGCACGCTGCCGGTGCTGCTACTCGGCGGGGGCGCAGCCACAATAACCAGCGACTTCCATTGAGTATCCGGGTCTGGCGGCAAGTGTGCTGGCCGCGTGGTGGCGTACCAGGAGTTTAATAGATAATCCGGTTGATTCAACGCAAAGGCTGTGTAGCGCGCGCGCATAAGCGCTTCTGGCGTGGGCGCGTTAGCACCTTGGAGATAGGGCTGGCAACACCCTTGTAGCGAAGTATTGCTGCCACATGGGCAACTATCGGTGGCTAACTGAGTCATAATGGTGGCTCTAGTATGAACAAAGAGTAGGGGCGCAGTAGATAATTTGTTTTGATATCACCTCAGTGTAAATGTATCGGTGCTGCCCTAGAGTAGGTATAGTATCAAAGCAACATCACTAGACAGACGGAGTACGCAACACGACCGATCATTCTTTCCAAACGCAGTGGAGGTTCTCCTATGAAGGTTTATAAACCGGAATGGCAGTGCACGTTTAGCGTAAACGAAGGCGCGGTAGAATCAGCAAACTGGAAAGAGCGAATCGCGTGGCGGCTAAGAGCGTTTGCCGACCGTCTTGAAGGCGGCGGACGCACAGTGAAGATCGACTGCAACGTCTCTCCACACGTTAGCCAAGACGAAGTCGATACCTGTTTAGGGAAAGGGTTTGAAGTGACCCAGCGGCTGCTAACCCAGCTGGCCCGCCAGCAGGCCTGTGAAGATGTGATGCGCCACGCAAAAGCAGAGCTTTACGAAGAGCAATCTCAAGCTTGAAGCAGTAGAGTAATATCTTAGAAAAGCACCCGCCCGTTGTTAACAGCTTTTGTTAATAGTTGGCGGGTGTTTTTTATTGGACGTTTTTCACCTAGACCTCATCCCGAAAACGGCGTTTCTAACGCTTCGCCTAAGCGCTGCATAAACGCAGAGCACGCGTTTAGCTGAGTTACCTCAATATACTCATCCGGCTGGTGCGCCTGGGCAATACTGCCCGGCCCCAAAATAATCGTTTGCAACCCCTTCCCCTGGAACTGCCCTGCTTCTGTCGCGTAAGCAACCGCGTGGCTGCAGCAGTTATCAGGCAAATGGTCTTTAGCCAAGCGGAGCACCTGATCGTTATCGCGGTCGGCTAAGCCTGGCACCGTAACGTTTAACGGCTCTGTGACTATCTCAACCGTTTTGCCTTTCGCCGATAGCGCCTCGCTAAGCTGAGCGCAGTACGCCTCAAAACGTGCATATATTTCGCTGAACGACTCCGTTGGCAGGTGGCGAATTTCCCATTCGAACTGGCACTCACGCGCCATGATATTGATCGCCGTACCGCCTTTAATTTTACCTACATGCAAACTGGTATGGGGCACATTAAACGCTTCGTCGACTCGCCCTTCTTCTACTAGCGCCGCCATAGTGTCTTCAATAAAGGTGACCAGTCGCGCGGCGATATGAATCGCCGAGGTACCCTGATTCACTTGGCTACTATGGGCTTCGCGGCCAATCACCGTGGTACGCAGGTTGGTAGCGCCCTTTTGCGCTACCACCGGCTGCATGCTGGTGGGTTCCCCCACAATGACATGGGCCGTGGTGGTGTAGTGTTCATAAAAGCGTTTAATCAAGCTAGGGGCACCGACGCAGCCAATCTCTTCGTCGTAAGAAAACCCAAAATAGATAGGCTGCTTAAGGGGCGCGTTCACCCAGGTGGGCACCATGGCCAGCGCGCAGGCAATAAAGCCTTTCATGTCACAGGTGCCACGTCCGTACAAGCGGCCATCACCGCCATCACATAGGGTAAACGGATCGCTCGACCATGGCTGGCCTGCCACTGGCACCACATCGGTATGGCCAGAAAGCATCACACCGCCAGGGGCATCAGGGCCTACGCGGGCGATCAAGTTGGCTTTGGTGCCGCAGGGGCTCATGACGCGCTCTGAGCTAACGCCGTAGTCTGCCAAATAGCGCTCAACAAACTCAATCAAGGCCAAATTGGATTCGCTGGAGGTCGTGTCAAATGACACAAGCTTCGCCAGTAACGTGGTTGCGTCTGTCATAGGACTCTCTTAATTCTCTGATTTTCGCCACACTAGCACTGCACCAGGGCTTTTCCTACTCAGCGAGTTAACCGATAACTGCTAAACGTGACTGTCACGTCAGCTTCATCGTGCATTCATAAAAACGTCATCTACACTACTTATTGTTCAATGCACCCAATGAATCCAAAAAACGCATTGTCGAGAGCTTACGGGCCAGACCGACCTGGCGACTCAAGCTCAGACCTACAAGGAGCTGTTATGTCTCGCTTCACACTGCGCGCACTTGCTATTGGCGTGGCCACTGCCAGCCTTAGCCTATCTGCCCACGCCACCACAGAGGTCAACTGGTGGCATGCGATGGGTGGTCAGTTAGGAGAAATTCTTGAAGGCATCACCGATGACTTCAACGCTTCACAAGACGATTACCGCGTGCGCCCCAGCTATCGGGGTAACTATACCGAAACGATGACCGGTGCCATCGCGGCTTTTCGTGCTGGTGAACAGCCCCATATTTTACAAGTCTTTGAAGTTGGCACGGGCACCATGATGAATGCCGCCGGTGCGGTATATCCGGTATACCAGCTGATGGAAGACCACGGCCGTGCGTTTGACAATGACGCCTTCCTGCCTGCGGTGGTCGGTTACTACACCGACACAGAGGGCAACATGCTCTCCTTCCCGTTCAACTCGTCAACTCCCATCATGTACTACAACCGTGACGTGTTTGAGGAAGCCGGTTTAGACCCCGAGCAGCCGCCGCAAACGTGGCAAGAGATGGAAGCCTTCTCAGCGCAAATCCAGGAATCCGGTGCTGCTCGCTGTGGTTTTACCTCCTCTTGGCCTAGTTGGGTGATGCTGGAAAACTTCTCAGCCATGCATAACTTACCGCTGGGCACGCTGGAAAATGGCTTTGGTGGCATAGAAACAGAGCTGAATTTCAATAACGAGCACGTCGCCCGCCACTGGGACAACTTGAAAGCCTGGCAAGAAGAGGGGCTTTACCGCTGGGGCGGCCCAGGCGCTGGTGACGACGCGGTGCCTATGTTCTACGCCGGTGACTGCGCGATGTTCTTTGGCTCCTCCGCTTCTCGTGCTGACATTGCCGCTAATGCCGACTTTGAGGTTGGGTTTGGCATGTTACCTTACTACGATGATATTGACGGCGCACCGCAAAACTCAATCATCGGCGGCGCTACGCTGTGGGCCATGCAGGGCCACGATGACGAAGAGTATGAGGCCGTTGCCGCTTTCTTTGACTACCTCTCCCAACCTGACGTGCAGGCCGATTGGCATCAGCGCACTGGCTATCTGCCGATTACTCAAGCGGCCTGGGATTTAAGCGAGGAGCAGGGGTATTACGACGAGAACCCAGGTGCCGACACGTCCATCAAGCAAATGACCCTCAACGAGCCCACAGAAAACTCCATGGGCCTGCGCTTTGGTAACTTTGTGCAGATTCGCGACATCATCTCCGAGGAGATGGAAGCCGTCATGAGCGGTCGCAAAGATGGGCAGCAGGCTGCTGACGATGCGGTTCGCCGGGGTAACGCGCTGCTCCGCGATTTCGAAGCCGCCAACCAATAAGCTAGTAACTTCTTCGCCGCCTACCTACCCGTAGGCGGCGCTTTCGTTTGTTGTAAGGTGAGCTTCCATGCAGACTAAACGCATGACGTTTCCTGGCCGCTGGTTGCCTTATGCACTGCTGGCTCCCCAGGTCATTATTACGCTGATTTTTTTCATCTGGCCTGCGGGCAAAGCGATGTATCAATCGCTGCTACGCGAAGATGCTTTCGGCCTGCGTAGCACCTTTGTGGGTCTGGAAAACTTTGCCCGACTGTTTCGTGACGGCGCGTACCTCAACTCACTGTCAGTCACCGTGGTATTTGCCGTCGGCACCACGCTGATTTCCATGTCAGTGGCGCTGCTGCTCGCCAGTACCGTGAACCGCATGATCCGCTCTCGAAGCACCTACACCACACTGCTCGTATGGCCTTATGCCATTGCGCCAGCCATTGCCGGGGTGCTGTGGTGGTTTATTTTCAACCCCTCTATCGGCATCGTGCCTTACCTGCTGGAGATGGTGGGTTACAACTGGAATCACCGTACCTCGGGTAATGATGCCATGCTGCTGGTGATTTTGGCTGCGGCCTGGAAGCAAATTTCCTATAACTTTTTGTTCTTCTTGGCAGGCATGCAGTCTATCCCCCAGTCGTTGATTGAGGCCGCCGCTATTGATGGCGCAAGCCCCATGAAACGCTTTTGGACCATCGTGTTCCCCCTGCTCTCACCCACCACGTTCTTCTTGATGGTCGTTAACGTGGTGTACGCCATGTTCGATACCTTCGGCATTATCCACGCCACGACCCAGGGCGGTCCCTCTCAGGCCACCAACATTCTGGTTTATAAAGTTTACGCCGATGGCTTTATTGGCCTGAACCTCGGCTCTTCGGCAGCACAGTCCGTGATTCTTATGATCATCGTGATACTGCTCACCGTTGTGCAGTTCCGTTTTATTGAGCGGCGGGTGAACTACTAATGGCGCACGTTCTAACCTTTACCGATAAGAGAGCCTTGTGATGGTTGAAAATCGCCCCTGGGCCAACCTGTTTGCCCATACCATTCTCATTATTGGCGTCGCGCTGGTGGTGTTTCCAGTGTATATCGCCATTGTTGCCTCGACCCATGGCCCGGGTGAATTCTTACGCGGCACGCTGCCCCTACTGCCTGGCCCCCACGCCATCGACAACTACACCGCTATGTGGAGCACCGGCCTTTCCCGCGCCGGCGCGCCGCCCGCCGGACAAATGCTCTGGAATAGTTTTGTAATGGCGATGGCCATCACAATCGGTAAGCTCTCCATTTCGCTGCTGTCCGCGTTTGCCATTGTGTACTTCCGCTTCCGCTTCCGGATGTTCTTCTTCTGGATCATTTTCATCACCCTGATGCTGCCGGTGGAAGTACGCATTATCCCAACGTTCCAGGTGGTCGCGGACCTGAAAATGCTCAACAGCTTTGCCGGGCTCTCTATCCCGTTAATTGCCTCGGCGACCGCCACGTTTCTGTTCCGGCAGTTTTTTATGACCGTACCTGAAGAGATGCTGGAAGCAGCACGGGTCGATGGCGCGGGGCCGCTTAAATTTTTTAAAGACATTTTGATGCCGCTGTCGATTACCAATATCGCAGCGCTGTTTGTGATCATGTTCATCTATGGCTGGAACCAGTACCTCTGGCCGCTGCTGATCACCACCGACCCCGACTACTACACCATTGTGATGGGCATTCAACGGATGACCACCGCCGCCGATGGCGACCCGCAGTGGCACTTGGTGATGGCGGCGGTGGTCATGGCAGCACTCCCCCCTGTGCTGGTGGTGCTCTTTATGCAGCGCTTATTTGTGAAAGGCCTGACCGAGACGGAGAAATAAGATGGCCAGTATTACCTTGGAAAGGCTAAAGAAAACCTACACAGGCAATGTCGATGCGGTAAAAGGCATCGACTTGCACATTGAAGACGGCGAGTTTGTGGTGCTGGTAGGGCCTTCAGGCTGCGGAAAATCCACGCTACTACGTATGGTGGCGGGCCTTGAAACCATCACCGATGGCACGCTCAAAATCGGTGATCGTGTGGTCAATAAGCTCGAACCCGCCGAACGCGATATTGCCATGGTGTTCCAAAACTACGCGCTCTACCCGCACATGACGGTGTACAACAACCTCGCCTATGGCCTGAAGAACCGAGGCTTTAAAAAAGATGAGATTGAAAAGCGCGTACGCACTGCTGCCAAAATGCTTGAAATTGAAGACTTTTTAGAACGCAAACCGCGCAAGCTTTCTGGCGGGCAGCGCCAGCGGGTGGCCATGGGGCGCGCGCTAGTGCGCGAGCCAGCAGCCTTTTTGTTTGATGAGCCGCTTTCCAACCTAGACGCCAAGCTACGGGTACAGATGCGCGTAGAGATCAAGCAGCTTCAGCGGCGCCTGAAAACCACCAGCCTGTACGTGACCCACGACCAGCTGGAAGCCATGACCCTAGGCGACCGCTTGGTCGTGCTGAACGCTGGGCAAATTGAGCAAGTGGGCACACCCATGGAAATCTACGCCCGTCCGGCGACGATGTTTGTGGCTGGATTTATTGGCTCCCCCGCCATGAACATGTTGCCCATTGAGTACTTAAACGCACGGGGCTCCCAGGGGCTATTAGACAACTTGGCAGAAGGTACAGATATCGTCGGTATTCGCCCAGATGACATGCATTTAGTACCACCAGCAAGCCCCCACTTAACTGTCGATTCGACGCTGGCGCTATTTGAGGCCGCCGGTGCTGAAAGCCACCTGTATGTAACCCTCGCCGATAGTGACCAGCCTACGGTCATTCGCGTGTCAGGCCAGCCGCCGGTCGCCGAAGGCGAAACACTGCGCTTTTACGTTCCCCTAGGCGCACTGCACCCCTTTAACAGCGCCACGGGGCAGCGCACTGACGCGTTAGAAGAGACTGTCCTAAACACAACTCTGAAAACATAGACGCAGAGGCACAACCCTAGAGACAAGCCCTGGAAACACCGCAAATCCCCCCGGCGGGTAGCGCTTGCCGCCCGCCGCACCGTGAGCACTTATTAACACTCCCCTCTGCGGCACTACATTCATACGGGTGTCATCGTTCACCGTTAGCATGCCATTAAGGCTAAACGAAACGGTGACCACTATGGCGAACCAACCGCGCGCACCGCTAAGTGACGAAGAAATCGCTTACTTAATTCAACTGGCTAATGGCAACGCTATTGCGAGGCAGCGCAGGCGTGAAAAAAAGCGGTCACGTTCATTGCGCCCGCCATCACCAGGGGAGTGACTCCCCATTGCTATGCCAAAACCCGCCACTGTTCTCTAGTGTTAGCGCTTCAATACGCGCGGCGATGCCTAATGCTGCCTCTTGGGGGCTGATCAACCCACCAAAATTCACCATGCGTGTTTGCACATAACCGGGATGTAGTTGCGCCACCGCAATACCTTGAGGCTTCAAGTCCATCGCCAGCGATTTCCCAAACGCATTGAGCGCCGCTTTAGAGGCACGGTAGCCATAGCGTCCACCGGAGTCGTTATCCGCTATTGAACCCATCCGGCTAGTGATATTGGCAATTTTGCTGCCCTTTTTAAGGGTAGGCAGAAGCGCTTCGACGACACGCAGCGGTGCATAGGCGTTGATCTCCATCTGCTCACGGATACTGTCGAAATCAACGCTGCCCAGGGCCTCATCGCGAAGCAGCCCCGCGTTGTTAATTAGCAGATCGACCGTTTGGCCATTAAGCGCCTCGGCTAACCGGGCAACATCGTGGGGATGAGTGACATCAATTCCATCGAACACGTGATCCGCAACGCGATCCAGCTCTTCTGACGACTGACGGCAAACGCCTAGCACGCGCCACCCAGCGTCAACGTAGTACTCAGCAAGCGCTAAGCCTACACCCCGGTTAGCTCCGGTAATAACAACGGTTGATTTCATTCTGGCTCCCTGCTGCTTTTATTGATGAGGACGAAGAGGATAGAACATCTATACACGTCCAGTGTAACTGGCTCTCGACAGGTGTGTTGTAAAGCCTGCCCTATCTATGGAGTAGCCTACGCAAACTAGCGCAAGCCTGTCATCAGTTCTTCATCCTGCTGTCTTACCAGTGTCACCCGCACGGCCCACCATGGCGTTAAATGTGATGAGGGATGAATCGCACATGCGGCTTTGTATCGTCAGCGAAACATGGTCACCCGATGTCAACGGTGTGGCGCACACCTTGGGCAGGCTATGTCGCGAACTAAAGCGCCAGGGCGTGACAGTGGATGTGATACGCCCGAAACCCAGCATTGCCGGTAAAGCATCAAAGGTGACAAGCGAGCTTCAGGTGCAGCGGCTAGCGCTACCTGGCTATGCCGAGGTGCAAGTGGGGCTTTGCACACCCGCTAAAATACGGCGTTTTTGGCACAAGCACCGGCCTGATGCGGTGTATTTAGCTACCCAAGGCCCACTCGGTTGGGCGGCTCGCCAAGCGGCACGGCGGTTGAAAATTCCGCTGGTAGCGGGTTGGCATACCAACTTTGACCACTACTGCCACGACTATGGCGTGCCCTGGCTATCAGCGATTACCCGCCGCTACTTAGGATACTTCCATAACGGGTGTGCGCTCACGCTGGTGCCTACTCACCAACAAGCAAAGGCGCTACAGCAGCAGGGCATTCATGATGTGAATGTGCTGTCTCGCGGCATCGACGGCGAACACTTTTCACCCGCACACCGTGACTCCCGGCTGCGTCGCCAATGGGGCGTTACCGACCATCAACCTGTTGCTCTTTATGTAGGGCGCCTAGCGCCGGAAAAAAATCTAGCGCTACTTCAAGAAACCCTGCAGGCCATGCGTAATGTTTGCCCTGATATGGCACAGGTGATTGTTGGCGACGGCCCGGGTCGTGCCCAGTTGCAAAAGGCACTGCCCGAGGCTCACTTTACTGGGTTTGTCGATAAATCGACCTTGGCACGCCACTATGCCAGCGCCGACATGTTTGTGTTTCCTTCGCTTTCGGAAACCTGGGGCAACGTAGTGAGCGAAGCCATGGCAAGTGGGTTGGCGGTGGTGGCCTACCAGCATGCCGCCAGCGCTGAGCTGATTCAAAGCGGCCATAACGGCATTACCGTTACCCCAGACGACACCGCTGCCTTTTCACAGGCAGCCATTGAGCTATGCCAACACCCTGCCGACTACGCGCGCCTTGGCCGTGTTGCCCGGCTACGAGTGTTAGAACAGAGCTGGTCAGGCATTGCTGAGCAGTTCACGCGTTACCTTCACCAAGCCCAGGAGAACCACCATGCGTCCACGTCCGCTTGCCGTATTCGACCGTCTTGACCTGTGGGAGTGGCGGTTTTGTCAGCGCATCACGCTGCTAAGCCTCTACCGCCCTTGGCGCCTTACGCTGCAAGCGGCTAGCCGATTAGGCGACTGGCCGGTATGGGTAGCGCTGATTGCCGCTCAGCCCTGGCTGCAGCCTCAGCATGGTTGGCGTTTGGCGCAGTACGCCGCCACTGCCTGCTTGGCGATTGTTGCTTACCGGTTGCTTAAAACTCGCCTTTGTCGCGAACGTCCGTTTATTACCTACCGCAACGGCGTGCACTGCGGCGAACCTGCCCGTGACCGCTACAGCTTCCCTAGTGGTCATACCATGCATGCGGTTATGTTTTGCGTATTAGTCGCCGCGCATACCCCGTGGTTACTGCCGATTGTGCTGCCGCTTTCACTGCTGATCGCCGTTTCACGGGTGGGCCTGGGGTTGCACTACACCAGCGACGTGATAGCAGGGGCTGCCATCGGGTATGGGTTCGCGCTTCTTAGTCTTTATGTCATGGGCTAACGCGCTTGATATAGCGTCGGTTTAATAGCGCTTTAAACCATTTCGCACTACGTTTACATCATTCCTGTCTATTTTTAGGCTTAGCCGAATCGCCTTCGGCGCCAGCT
Organism: Halomonas sp. GFAJ-1; assembly: GCF_000236625.2. Classification (NCBI taxonomy): domain Bacteria; kingdom Pseudomonadati; phylum Pseudomonadota; class Gammaproteobacteria; order Oceanospirillales; family Halomonadaceae; genus Halomonas; species Halomonas sp. GFAJ-1. The sequence goes on along the minus strand of NZ_AHBC01000021.1, from coordinate 9,190 downwards.
ATTCATCAAGGAGTGATGAAATGACTTTATCAGTGGGTGAGCTGTTTATTGCGCTGGTGATTATTGCCCTGGTTTTGCTGGTAAGTAACGCACTACGCCTTTGGCTACCTTGGCTGCGGCGACTTTTCTTACCAAGCTCAGTGATTGGTGGGTTACTTCTACTGCTTCTTGGCCCTGACGTTATTGGTCGGTTTATGCCGACTCTATTTACAGACAGCCCTGGGCTATTCCCCGCCTATGTCCAAGAAAGCTGGTCGGCCCTGCCGGGCCTGCTGATTAACGTCGTATTTGCCGCACTTTTTATAGGCACCGCCATTCCTGGTTTACGCGCCATTTGGCTACGTGCTGGGCCGCAGGTAGTCGTGGGACAAACCATGGCCTGGGGCCAGTACGTGGTAGGGCTTAGCCTCGCGCTTTTAGTGTTAGTACCCATTTTTAATATGAATCCAATGGTAGGCGCACTTATCGAAATTGGCTTTGAAGGTGGCCACGGTACCGCCGCGGGCATGGCCGACACCTTTTCAGAACTAGGCTTTGAAGAGGGGGCTGACTTGGCATTAGGGCTTGCCACTATAGGCATTGTTTCAGGAATCCTGATCGGCACCGTGCTGATCAATATTGCTGCCCGCAGAGGAGTGGTAAAGCTTGAAGGCGAGCAAGAAGACCCTGACGAGCTGATGCGTCATGATGATCGCCCCTCAACCGAAGAGTTTAGCGAGTTTAAGAAAGACCTGATGCAAGAAGCAGGCACTACCGACCCACTCAGTCTTCATATCGGCTTAGTGGGCATTGCGATTGTCATTGGCTGGCTGCTGCTCACCGCCCTTCAGTGGATCGAGCAAATGACGTGGGCGCGCAATGACGGGCTGGAAATATTAGCCCACGTGCCGCTATTCCCGATTGCCATGATTGGTGGAGTGATTGTTCAACTGTTTATTATGCGCTTTAACTTGGAGCGGCATGTATCCACGCGAACCATGTCACGCATTGCAGGTACCGCGCTCGACTTTACCATTGTTGCCGCTCTGGCCACTCTGTCGCTCACAACGCTAGGTGACTACTTTATGCCTTTCTTACTGCTTGCTCTGGCAGGTATCGGCTGGTCCCTATTCGTACTGATCGTCATTGCCCCACGGGTGATACCTGAAAATTGGTTTGAGCGCGGCATAGGTGATTTTGGCCAATCCATGGGGGTCACCGTTACCGGTTTGCTGCTGATGAAAATGGCCGATCCCAAAAATAAATCTGGCGCACTTGAAAGCTTTGGCTACAAGCAGCTGATGTTCGAACCCGTCGTGGGGGGCGGACTATTTACAGCCGCCGCGCTACCCCTCATCGCCCAGTTTGGGGCGCTTTCAGTACTTATATTTACCGGCATTTTAACCCTCAGCTGGTTAGCCTTTGGGTTGCTCTATTTTGGACGCATGGTGCCTGAGGGCGGGAAGGGTCGGTGGCATAAAAGTAAATAAAAATGGCTACTTAAAACACCAACGCCCGCAGCTGCGGGCGTTGGTGTAATGATGTGGCGGGCTCATCTCTCAGGAGGCATATCGTCAATATCGTCGACAGTCGCCAAAAATGATGTTTTAAACATCATGTAAAGCCCAAGCCCTGAAAACACTAGAAACAGCACGAACATGCATAACATCAGTACCATGGCCATAACGCTCGTCCCTGAAGGTGTGCGGCTGCTGCGTTGACGTTTTATAACCGCTAAAAGTTGCGTGTCCCGCAAGAATAGACCAAAAAGCCTTGCTCATCTGTACAAAAAGCCGAGTGTTACGCAAAGGTTTTAAGAAATCCTAAAAATATCAGCGCGTTATTAAATCACAAACATGCAAAAAAACCACCTCGGTTAAACGAGATGGTGATTTTGCATCGTTGCCGCTCCATGACCTTGATGACCAACGCTTCCCTGCGCAGGTAGTAACAAGCAAACTGAGCGTCCTTTTAAATCCTTTTCAACTGCTGGCCTCCGTGCCTTCCTGACTTACCTGTCAGCTTACTCGTACTATTTTTCTGTCATTGCCAATTACCATCCTTGCTAACGCTTCCTTTGCTGGCTTCAATAATCCTTTAACTATAATCCTTTAAATGACAGTGTTTCTTCAGGGTACACCAAGTAACTGCAGACAATAGGCCAACAAGCCAAGATAAAGGATTAATATTATTAAAAACATAGATTTACTAAAAAATGATTTGCTGAAAAATCGACTGGATTGACTTAAAAAATCGTTTTCTAGTGTATAAAACTGACACATGAGACAAAAAGTTGCGGCAAACATCAGCATTCCCCCCCTTAAACCTGTGGCATCAGTCGCCAACTGGGCTTATTTTAATCAGTGAACCTCTTTGCCCGTGCTGGGCTCGTGTCCTTGTAAGGAATTTTCGATGAAGCGCACACTTTTACTTGGCGTGTTAGTACTGGCGACCCTACTTGTTATCAGCGGCTGCAATACCATTCGCGGCGTGGGTCAAGATATCGAACAGGGCGGCGAAGCCCTCCAACGCTCAGCAGGTAGCTAACCATTATGATGACCGTCTACCTCTCCCACGGTTTGGAAAGCGGCCCAGGTGCGTTAAAGATCCAGGCGCTCAACGGCATTGCTGAACAGCTAGAGGATTGTGAACCAGTGGTGATGGACTACCGAGGAATGCCGGAACCACAACAGCGTTTACAGCACTTGTTGGCCACCATGTCATCCCGGCGCGACACCCCTGCACGCTGTGTTTTAGCAGGTTCAAGTATTGGTGGCTGGTTAAGCGCGTCTGTGAGTGCTCAGCAGCCGGTGCTTGGCTGTTTTTTGCTGGCCCCCGCGCTGGGCTTACCCGACTACCCAGAAACTTCGCCCACTATTCAAGCAGCCGTTACGCATATTATTCATGGGTGGCGAGATGATGTGGTTCCGCCCGCCCCGGTGATTGAACGCGCCCGCCTGCAGCGGCTATCGTTACGCTTGGTCGATGACGACCACCGTTTACACGACAGTCTGGATACTATTCTTGCTGATTTTAAGCGCTTTTTAAGCCAATGCGCCGCCTTTAACCGATCACGCTAGACAATCTTCTTGGCGGTATCTCAACAAATATTCGACATACACCCCACAAACCTATACAAATAGTATACGTCAATCAGGAGAGTGCTCATGTTCGGACTATTTAAGCGCGACCCCAAAAAGAAGCTACAGCAAGAGTATGAACGCAAGCTGCAGGCGGCCATGGAAGCCTCTCGTAACGGTGACATGCGAGCTAACGCCACCTTAACCGAAGAAGCCGAAGCCCTGCTGGCCGAGATCAACCGCCTCAAAGCGGCTGAGAAGTAGGCGCCTCGATGAATTCACGTTGGATAGTCGCCTCGCTAGTAGCGCTTAGCTTAACGCCGCTTAGTGTGAACGCCAGTTGCCCCAGCCCAGGTGAGTGGTGGCAAGCTAATCAATCGGTGCCCAATAACGAACTTCTCGCTCAGGCTGCCCAGCAACAGGTAGTGCTACTAGGCGAGCGGCATGACGACATTGACCATCACCGCTGGCAGCTAAGCACGCTGGCGGGGCTGCACGCATTGCGTAATGATATGGTGATCGGTTTGGAGATGCTGCCACGTCACGCGCAGCCGGTACTAGACGACTGGGTGGCAGGTGAGCTGAATGAAAATGAACTGCTAGAACAGACCCAGTGGCAAGAGACATGGGGCTTTGATCCTGCACTTTACCTACCCATTTTTCACTTTGCGCGATTACAGCAGATTCCGCTCATTGCCCTAAACATTACCCCGGCGTTGCGCCAGCGCTTGTCTGCAGAGGGATTTGAAAACGTTCCCGCTGACCAGCGCCACCACATTCCCGCCCCGCAAGACGCGCCTGCCGCCTACCAACAAAGGCTGCAAGCGGCATTTGAGCAGCATGCCATGGACATGGACGACCCTGACCGGCTAACGCGCTTCATTAACGCCCAGCTCAGTTGGGACGTCGCCATGGCCCACGGGTTAGCCGACGAAGCTCGTCAGGGATATTTGGCCGTAGGTTTAATGGGCCTGGGCCATGTTATCTATAACGAAGGTGTTGCCCACCAGCTTAACGGGATGGGCGTAGAGCACGCCTTGAGCCTGTTACCCTGGGAGCGTAACGAGTGCCAAATACCCGACCCTTCATTAGCAGATGCTGTGTTTGTGCTTGAGGCGGATGCTCACACTCACTCTGCACCTACTAATCACAACTAGTCTCCCAGCTGTTTTTTCTCACAGACCGCATTAACGGCGTCGCATTTACTTAAAAAAGCGTTGATTGTCGCGTTTAAATGTTTCATTGCGGCAAGTTGATTATTGCCTGCTCGACTCATAGGGTGGTGATACTCAACTCATTTCAATAAAAAATAACTATGACGACCGATATCGCAGAACGCCGTAAAAATCTGTGGTCAGGACTGGGGGTTACCCTCCTCTCCTGCTGGCTGCTGATTTGGATTATCCCTCGGTATGGTGGTTCAGGCATGGCCTTTGGCATGCACCCCCAACGCCTTGCCACGCTAGGTGCTTGGGTAATGCTGTTATGTGCCGCTGCGCTTGCGTTTGTTAGCCTGATCCAGCTCAAAAAAAGCCGTGCGCCACTGTTTAAGCTCCCTCCCCTATCAAACGTTTGGCACCAATCTTGGCCTTTCTGTTATGTGCTTTTGTTTATCGGGCTAGCCACGTTTATCCCACTTACCTGGTTAGCTCCTTTTATTGTAGGCACACTGGTCGCGCTGCTTGGTGAACGACGCTGGTACGTTATTCTTCTGGCAGCGGCCATTCCGACCGCAGCGCTCTATTTATTAACGGTTCATCTAATGCGCATAGGGGTGGTCTGATATGCCGGAACTTAGCGCAATTACGGGTGCATTTGGCGATGCATTAACCCTGCACTCCATTAGCGTCATCCTTGGCGGTGTACTATTAGGTTATTTAGTCGGGGTCATTCCTGGCTTAAACCGCTCCGTTGCCATCGCGATCGCTATTCCCCTCACGTTCTATATGTCCGCTTATGCGGCTATCGCCTTTCTTATCGGCCTTTCCAAAGGCACGGCAGCAGGCAGCGCCGTTTCAGCTATTTTGCTTAACACCCCGGGCGAGCCATCCTCAGCGGCTACCTGCCTGGACGGCTACCCAATGGCCAAAAATGGCCAGCCCCGCAAAGCACTCAAGGTTGGGCTGCTAGCCTCGGTCATTGGCGACTTACTCTCGACCTTACTGCTGATCGCCGTGGTGATCCCTTTTGCCTCTGTGGCGCTCAAATTTGGCCCCTATGAGTTAGCGGCTATCCTAATTTTTGCGTTGGTGTTCATTGCTGGCATGGCAGGCGGCTCGTTCCTAAAAGGCATGGCGGCTGGTGGAATGGGCGTTATTTTGGGAACGGTGGGCCTCGACCCTGAAACGGGGGCGATGCGCTTAACCTTTGGCTTCGCTGAGTTGATGGAAGGCGTCCCTATACTTCCTCTGGTGATTGGCACCTTAGCGCTCTCGGAAATGTTTGTGCAGTTAGACGAGTACCGGCGTACTAAAGGGGGCAGCTCGGTGCGTCTTGGCCATAACCCTGATGACGACCTCTCTTACGGTGAATTTAAAAAGACGCTACCTACTATTTTTAAAAGCACCGGCGTAGGGGCCTTTGTAGGTGCGTTGCCCGGCCTTGGGCCATCAGTGGGTTCCTTTATGGCCTATGGGCTTGCTAAACGGGGCTCAAAAGACCCCCACAGCTTTGGCAAAGGCAACCCAAATGGCATTGCCGCCGCGGAAGCAGCCGATAACGCGGTTATCCCCGCCAGCTATATTCCACTCTTCGGTTTAGGCATTCCTGGCAGCGTTTCTGCTGCCCTGCTGGTAGGCGCCTTTATGATTCACGGCATTCAGGTGGGGCCGCTTATGCTGCGCGACCATCCACAAATGCTGTTTACTATTTTTGCGGGCATGGTAGTGGCAAGCCTACTTATGCTCGCCGTGGGCTGGTATGGCCTACGCATCTTTGCCAAAGTCACTAATGTGCCACAAAACATCGTCATTCCGGTGGTTATATTCCTGTGCCTAGCGGGCATACAGGTGCAGGGGTACGGCACCTTTGGCTTATTAACCGTGTTCGGTTTTGCCATTTTTGGTTATTTCTTGAAGAAGCACGATTACTCCTTCGTGACGTTCTTGGTCGCTTTCATTGTGACCCCTATGCTGGAGATGAATCTGCGCCAATCGGTGATTCTATCCGGCGGTGAAATCAGCATTTTGCTGCAGCGGCCTATCGCGCTGTTCTTCGTGGTCGCCACGGTGCTGATGATGCTACATCTTGCTTGGAGCAGCTACCGTACTTACCGACAGCGCCGCTCGGTCTCTCTATAGCCCTGCGGTGCTCAAACTAACCAACATCTGGAAACTATTTTTATAAAGCGACATATAAAAAATCAAAAAACTATTCTTATAAACGATTGAGGAAATGGCACCATGAAAAAAACACTTCTTAGTACAGCGATTCTTTCTGCGGCACTGGCTGTCGGCATGAGCACCGTTCAAGCAAGCGACTTCCCTAACAAGCCTCTTACGTTAGTGGTTGGTTTTGGCGCGGGTGGCAGCACCGATATTCAGGCGCGTGTACTTGCCAACGTACTGGAAGATGAGCTGGGGCAGCCCGTTAACGTGGTCAACCAACCCGGCGCGGGCGGCGGTATTGCATTAACACGCTTGGCCAATAATAGCGATGAGGGCTATACCTTCGCTTTCGGCACTTCAATGACCATTACTTACGGCCCGCTGGCAACTGAAACCGCCTATCAGCTGGACGATTTCCGCTACGTTGCAGGCGTTACGTTAGGGCAGTCGGCCATTGTAACCGGTGAAGACCGCCCCTTCGGCGACAGCTGGGAATCCCTGGTTGAGTTCGCGCGGGAAAATCCCGGCACTAGCTACGCCACGCAAACCGCCCTTGATCGCATGATCATTGAGTACATCTCTCAGAAAGAAGGCCTCGACCTTCGCATCGTGCCGACAGCTGGGGGAGCCGGCATGGCGCCACTGATTCTTTCCGGCGATGTGGATTTTGCCTACAGTGGCGGCACCCACTCAGGCTATGCCGAGTCTGGCGAAATGCCCGTACTGCTTAGCCTAGCGGAAGAGCGTTTAGTGGCGTTCCCCGATGCCCCAAGCATGCAGGAAGCCGGCTATGACATTAACCCGGCGGAAATCCGTGTGGTAATGGTGCCCAAAAACACGCCTGACGCCCACGTTGAACGCTTGGCCGAAGCACTGGAAGCCGCTACCCAGGATGAGCGCTTCATTGAAATCACCGAAGAGCGCATCTTAATGCCGGTGGTTTATCTCTCAGAAGATGAAGTTACCCAAACACTCACTGAGCAGACCGAAAGCTACAAAGCGTTGATTGAAGAACTAGGCGGCGTACCCGGCGCAAACGAATAAGCAACACCTAAGCCACACTAAAGCGCCCGCTGCTAAGCATAAGCAGCGGGCGCTTTTTTATAGATCACTCGCGACCACGCAGTTACGCCCCTTCGCTTTAGCGCAATAAAGGTGCGCATCTGCTCGTTTGAGAACTTCCTCGCTGGTTTCCAAGGCCTGGGGGCAGGCCACGCCTATGCTGTCCGTTACAGGCACCGGGTGGCCGTCATGATCAAACAGCGTTGCAGTTTCAACCGCCTCACGAAATAGATAAAATCACGGCTTTGATGGCGAGCCGCCAGCGTATCGCGCGTGACATACGTCACTCTCTGGTGCTTAAACGCTTAATGCGGTGTTATCACCCCTCATCGGCTAGCGCGGGCAGTAGCGTTTTTAGTTTACGGGTCAGCGTATTGCGCCCCCAGCCCAGCAGTTCCGCAGCCTCTCCTTTGCGGCCTCCGGTATGCTTCAGCGCTGTCTCTATTAAGATGCGCTCAAAATCCGGCACGGCTTCTTCCAGCAAATGGGTATGCCCTTCTGCCAAGGCGCGGTCGGCCCACTCTCTGAAAGCCGAGCGCCAATCGCCGTGGGCGCTGTTTTCTGTCGTGCTTAACGTACGTAGCTCCGGCGGCAGGTCTTCAATGAGAATCTCACGGCCCGAAGCCATGACCGTTAGCCAGCGGCAAATATTTTCCAGCTGACGCACGTTGCCCGGCCAAGGCAAACGGGTAAGGTGAGCCTCTGCTTCTGCGGTAAGCACTTTGATATCTGTTGCCAGCTCTTTCGCCGCCTCGGCCAAGAAATGGCGCGTGAGGCGGGGAATATCTTCCCGACGCTCTGCTAGGCACGGCAGATGCACACGGATCACATTTAAACGGTGGAACAAGTCCTCCCGAAAGCGCCCATCCTCTACCAGCGACTCCAGGTTTTGGTGAGTGGCCGCAATAATGCGCACATCAACTTTTACCGGCGTATGCCCACCCACGCGGTAAAACTCACCGTCAGCAAGCACTCGCAGCAGCCGTGTTTGCGTTTCAGCGGGCATATCGCCGATTTCATCTAAAAACAGCGTACCGCCGTTGGCCTGCTCAAAGCGCCCCTGACGCTGCTGGGCCGCGCCTGTGAAAGCGCCTTTTTCATGACCAAACAACTCAGACTCAATTAAGTCACGGGGAATCGCCGCCATGTTAAGCGCGATAAACGGCTTACCCGCCCGGGGACTGTGTTGGTGAAGTGCCTGGGCAACGCGCTCCTTACCCGTGCCCGACTCCCCATTAATTAATACCGTAATATGCGAGTGAGAAAGGCGGCCGATGGCGCGAAACACTTCCTGCATAGCAGGCGCCTCGCCAATAATTTCAGCGCTTAAGCCTTCTGGAACCGTTACCGGGCGCTGGCGTTCCCGGGCATGGGCAACGGCTCTACGCACTAGGGCAAGCGCCTCATCCACATCAAACGGCTTAGGCAGATATTCAAATGCCCCCCCTTGGTAGGAGGCCACCGCGCTATCTAGATCGGAATGAGCGGTCATCACGATAACGGGCAAATCGGGGTGGGCATCGCGCACCCGCGACATCAGGTCAAGCCCATCAATACCCGGCATACGAATATCGGTCACCAGCACATCGGGCGGGTTCTCTAATAGCCGGGCTAAGGCGGTGTCGGCCCGCTCAATACACTCGACTTGCAGGTCTGGCTGCGCCAGCGCGCGCTCAAGCACCCAGCGGATAGCGCGGTCATCGTCGACAATGACCACCCGTGCAACATCGGTACGTGTCGCCT
>NZ_AHBC01000022.1:0-115159 GCF_000236625.2 Halomonas sp. GFAJ-1 | reverse complement strand
ATGATGTACATTAAAAGTTACGCCTGACGACCATAGCGAGCGTGAACCACCTGATCCCTTGCCGAACTCAGCAGTGAAACCGCTTAGCGCCGATGGTAGTGTGGGGTCTCCCCATGCGAGAGTAGGTCATCGTCAGGCACTTATTAAGAAACACCCCAGCTTCATTTGAGGCTGGGGTGTTTTGTTTGGGCGAAAGAAAACAAGCGTCTCCCCTATGGTTTGTTTGTCGGGCACAAGCGGGAACTGCTTTAGCGAGCCCGAAAGGCGAGTCTCAAGGAGAATATGCGTAAAGCCCCGGAAGCCCAGCGCTGAATGGCCGGAACAGACATCGTCAGATATTTACTCACAGGAAAAAAGCTAGCAAAGCATTGGGTAGCGGCAGCTTGTATTAGTCAGTTCTGTCGATGATGGAAAAAAGTTAAGATGCTCTCTTTGGTGGTATTAACGCCAGCGGATGCCAGGCCCTTGGTTTACCATTAAGTGCTTGGTTACCGCTAAAAGGTTCGAGTGTCATGAATACGCCAGTGTCCACTACCTGTATAAAAATCAAGGAGCTATCTCCATGTCGGCTGAGACCGCTAACCATGAAAATGCCAGTCGAGACCGTATTGAACGAAGTATCTTAAGTGCCGCTGAGCAGGTGTTTTCTCGCCACGGTTACCGCGGCGCTAGCCTACAGGCGATTGCCGACCAAGCCGGTTTGCCTAAAGCAAACATTCTGTATTACATGGGGAATAAGCAGGCACTGTACGTGCGTTTGCTGAACCGCATGATGAGCCGATGGAATGCGGTTCTTGAAGACATTACCCCTGAAAGTGATCCTGGACAGGTGCTGAGTGAGTTTATTCGCACCAAAATGTTGCTTGGACAACGCTATCCAGAAGGTTCGAAGCTCTTCGCCGCTGAAATTTTGGCCGGCGCCCCGTTTTTAAGCGACTATTTATCGGGAGAGCTGAGGGAGTGGGTAGCCTCTCGGGCGGTAATTATTCGTCAGTGGTCAGCACAGGGTAAAATGGACGATGTTGACCCGCGCTGGCTGATATTTTTGATCTGGTCATCTACTCAGCATTACACTGAATATAGTGCCCAGGTAAGCGGCATACTAGGTAGAAATACGCTCAGTGAAGCGGATATTGAATCGATTTCTCAGTTTTTAGAGCAAATAATTTTAAAAGGCTGCGGCATTCGGCAATCTTCCTCGCCTAGCAGTATCCACGCGTAACTATCATGTCTACTTTGCCTATTGAGCCGCATTTAGCCGCCTTGCAAACCGCATTAGATGCTCACAACCGGCTGATTTTGGTTGCTCAACCGGGAGCGGGTAAGACTACCCGTGTGCCGTTAACACTTCTTGGCAGCTCGTGGTCACAGGGGCAAAAGCTTTTGCTGCTAGAACCCCGGCGCGTTGCGGCGCGGTTAGCGGCAAACTATATGGCAGAGCAGCTTAATGAGTCGGTTGGCCAGACGATCGGTTATCGAATGCGTGGTGATAGCAAGGTTAGCGCACAAACCCGTCTGGAAGTGGTTACCCAAGGGGTGCTCACTCGCATGCTGCAGGATGATCCGCTCCTTGAAGGCGTTGCGGGCATTATTTTTGATGAGTTTCATGAGCGTAGTCTTGAAGCGGATCTTGGTCTTGCGTTTGCGCTGGATATACAGCAAAGCATTCGCGATGACCTACGGCTTATTGTGATGTCTGCCACGCTCGATGTCGTCGCGTTGAAAAATGTATTGGGAAACGATACGCCCGTCATTGAAAGCAGCGGTCGACAATTCCCTGTTGAAACACAATATCGTCCTACACGCGGCAGCGAATCGTTAGAAATGGCGGCTTTTCGCGTGATAAGCGAGGCTCTATCATGGCCAGATGCACGCGATGTGCTGGTTATCTTGCCCGGTGTGGCTGAAATTGCTCGACTAGTTCAGACGCTAGAGAGTGACATGCCTGATATTGAAGTGCGTGCATTACACGGACGAATGCCCATCGAAGCACAGCAAGCTGCGTTGAAGCCTCATGAAGTGCGCCAACGTGTGATTGTATCAACCGCGATTGCTGAATCCAGTGTCACCGTAAACGGTGTAAATGTGGTTATCGACGCAGGCCTGGAGCGAGTACCGCTATTTCAGCCGCGTACAGGGTTAACACGCTTAACCACACGACGTGTTAATCGCGCCAGCGCTGACCAGCGCAGGGGGCGGGCCGGTCGGCAGCAACCAGGCATATGTTTCCGCTTATGGCCCCAAGAACAGCCGCTGGTTGCCTATGGCGAGCCAGAAATCGCCCAGGCCGATTTATCTAAATTGGTACTTGAAGTTGCGGTCTGGGGCGTTCAGTCACCCGATGTGCTGGCATGGGTGACTCCACCGCCAAAGGGCGCTTGGCAAAGTGGCCAGGCGTTGCTTGAGCAGCTAGGCATCATTGACTCGGTGACTAAGCTAACGCCGCTGGGTAAGCAGAGTGCACTCTGGCCCCTTGAGCCACGGCTAGCCGTTATGCTGGCAACGTCTTTTTCACTCAATGCGGTGCCATTAGCCTGTGGATTGGCAGCGCTATTAGAGAGTAGAGAGCGCATAAACGGCACTTTACAGGAGGCTTTAGTTCAGCGATTTGGGCAGCCCGCACGGTTTCCCCAGTGGCAAAGAGAGGCTGAGCGCCTGGCTAAAGTAGCGGGTATAGCGTTGTCTCGCAGCGTTAGTTGCGAGCCGTTAGGCGTGCTGCTGGCACTGGCTTATCCGGATCGTATCGGTCAACTTATCACTTCCGGCCGGTTCAAATTGGCCAATGGGAAGACCGCAACATTACCCAGCCGCCACTCCCTGGCAAACGCCCCTTACCTTGTTGCGGTGAGTGTTGAAAGTGCTTCCAAGGATGCAGCCATTTACTTGGCAGAGTCGCTTGCGTTGGCAACACTTGTGCGTTTTTTCCCGGCAACCCAACAGTGGGTGGATCGGATAAGGTGGTCAGATTCCCAAGGCAAGCTTGTCGGCGAAGCCGTTCAGTGTCATGGAGAGCTGGTGTTAGCCTCTCGACCGCTCGGGGAGCTGCCCGCTGAGGCTATTCAGCGTGCATTACTCATAGCGCTGAAACAGCGTCCAAACGTGGTGTTTACAAAGGAGGTACGGCAGCTGCAGGGGCGTATGGCGCTGCTACATCGTCTCTTTCCAGACCAGTGGCCAGACTGGTCAGATAAAGTGTTAATGGATGCGTTGGATACATGGCTTTTACCCTACTTAGCGGGCATGACGCGCATGAGTCAGCTAGAAAAGATGTCCTTTCACACGCATTTACTGGCTTCGTTGAAGTGGGATGATCAGGTTGCTTTTGATCGATTAGCGCCTAAGGCGCTGCCTGTGCCTAGCGGCAGTCAGGTGATGCTCGATTATGCTCCCTGTCATGATGGCCGCCCGCCTGTGTTAGCGCTTAAACTGCAAGAAGCGTTTGGATGGCAAGACTCACCTAGCATTGCTGATGGGCATGCTGTGGTTCTCATTCATCTGCTTTCACCTGCAAGAAGGCCGCTACAAGTAACTCAAGATCTACGTAGCTTTTGGCTAAATGGCTATTCAGAGGTGCGTAAGGAGATGCGTGGTCGCTATCCAAAACACCCCTGGCCAGAAAATCCGTTAACTGCAAAAGCCACTGCCAAGACAACGCATGGCAGTGGCTCAGCGCATTAACGTAGGCGGCGCCATATGGCTTTTTCAATTTCGACTAACGCGTAAATAGCGAGACTTAACAGCAAAATGGCTAACCAGTGCTGCAATTGTAGGGCTTCGCTGGCAAAAATAACCTGCATTATCGGCCAGTAAGTAAATGCTAGCTGTAGGAGCATAATAGCGCCAATCGCTAGCCAAACCATGCGGCTACTAAAAATGCCGTGAAAGGAGAATGTGCTGTTGATGAGGAAGCGACTATTGATTAAATAGGCAGCGCTACCGACCACCAGCATATTGACGGCGGCAGTGCGCGCTAACTCAATGCTTTCGCCTTGGGCGAGAACCCAGCTGAAAACGCTGAAAACACCGCCCAGTAATAGTAATGAGACAAAGATGACACGCCAGAGTAGAAACATATCGAGCAATGCCGCTTTTGGGTCCCGCGGTTGACGCTGCATTAAATCCTGTTCACTTTCCTCGAAGGCTAGGGCTAAGCCGAGTGTGGTAGCCACCACCATGTTTACCCAAAGCGCTTGAAGCGGGGTGATCGGTAGGTTGGTGCCCGCCAGCACCGCCAGCATTATTGCTAAGCCTTGTGCACCGTTGGTAGGCAGAATGAAGGTGATCGTTTTACGAATGTTGTCGTAGACTTTTCTACCTTCAGCTATCGCATTCACAATCGTGGCAAAATTATCGTCTGCAAGTACCATTTCAGAGGCATCTTTTGCTGCCTCGGTGCCTTGAATGCCCATCGCCACGCCGACATCAGCACGTTTAAGGGCAGGGCCATCATTGACCCCATCCCCAGTCATCGCACATATACCGCCCTTTGCCTGCATAGCTTTAACCAGTCTTAACTTGTGTTCAGGCGATGCGCGGGCAAATACATCGACATCCGTAATAATCTCTTCAAGCTGTGTATCGCTCATTGCTTCAACTTCGCGACCGGTAACCACTCGCTCTGTCTGTGAAAAACCTAGTTGTTTGGCAATAGAAAGGGCAGTAGCGGCATGGTCCCCGGTAATCATGACAGGGCGAATGCCTGCTCTGAGACACTCTTTCACTGCGTCAATGGCTTCTTCACGCGGAGGGTCGAGTAGGCCGATGATGCCTAAAAAGGTGAGATCCTGTTGAATATGTTCATGATCAAGAGACGGTGAGTCGGGTGATGCTATTTCTGCGATAGCTAACACTCTCAAGCCTTGCGAAGATAGCTCTTCAATCCGTGTTTCCCATTGGCTGCGATCAATAGGTGATAACCCTTCTTGAGTCAACGTATGACTCGACATCTCAAGGAGCCTATCCGGGGCGCCTTTTACCAATACTCGATGCTTGCCATCAAGCTCGTTTACCGTTGCCATATATTTATGTTCAGACTCGAAAGGAATTGCATCAAGTCGCGGATGGCGCTCGCGTAGAGGCTGAATTTCAAAGCCTGCTTTAGCGGCAGCAACGATTAAAGCGCCCTCTGTCGGGTCGCCGACGATGTGGTATGAATCATCACGCTGGGCAAGTTCTGCATCATTGCAAAGCGAAGCGACCTTCAGGAAGTGGCTTAATGCAGTGTGATCTTCTATGGAAATAGAAGAGGGTTGTGATTGAGCATCAGCGTCGACCTGTCGAATATTGCCCTCGGGGTTAAAGCCAGTACCTTCAATGGTGTATTGAGCGTCACCAAGCCAAATAGATGTGGCTGTCATCTCGTTGCGAGTAAGTGTGCCGGTTTTATCGGAAAAAATAGTCGAAATTGAGCCAAGAGTTTCAACCGCAGGAAGGCGCCGAATAATTGCCTTTCGTTTCGCCATGCGCTGAACGCCAAGGGCTAGGCTAATGGTAACAATAGCGGGTAAGCCTTCAGGAATGGCGGCCACTGCCAAGCCTACTGCCGCCATAAACATTTCGTCTAGGGGTTGGTTGTGAAAAAAACTACCTACGGCCGCAGTTAGTGCGGCTGCGCCTAATATAAAGAACGCTAGCATGCTTCCAGCGCGGTCTAATTGGCGCAATAAAGGGGTTTTAAGCTGTTCAATGCCGCGTACTAGCTCAGAAATTTTACCAATCTCTGTTTGGGTGCCAGTTGCCACCACTAGGCCTTTGGCAGTGCCTTGAACAACAATCGTACTGGCATAAGCAATTGAGCTACGTTCAGCTAAATCAGCGTCGGTCGATACGGGGTGGGATTGTTTATCAACCGGTATGGACTCGCCCGTAAGAGCCGCTTCGTCGGTGCAAAAGCGTTTTACTTCAATTAAGCGAAGGTCGGCAGGAACACGGTCGCCACTTTCAATAAGTACCACATCACCAGGAACGACTGTTTCCGCGTCAACGACAGTTCGCTGCCCATTGCGTAACACTGTGGCTTGAGGGGAAAGCATATTGCGTATGCTTTGAATGGCCTGCTCAGCTTTACCTTCTTGAATAAATCCAATTAACGCAATGATCACTACCACCCCGAGGATGGCAGCGGCATCCAAGTGATGCCCCAGCAGAGCGCTGGCAACTGCTGCGATAATCAGGATAAGCATAAGGATGTTATTAAATTGATCTAAAAAGCGCCGATACCAGGGTCGCGCTTGTTCTTGCTGAAGCCTATTCGGGCCATGGGTTTTCAGCCGCGATTCAGCTTCTTGGCTGGATAAGCCGGTCGTGCTTGATTGCAGTGATGATATCGCTTCGTCTGCATCAGTGCTGTGCCATGCAGCAGTGGTTTCATTCGGTAGTGGTGTTTTGGCCATTCCGTGCCCCCTTTAATGTGTCAATACAAAATGCAGTATAGGGAAATATATGCTGCAGTGCAGTGACTGGGGACAAGGCTTAGATGTAATAGTGAAAAGCTAGATGAACGAAACGTTATTCAGGAATATCGCCTGGTAGACGATAGCGAACGCCTTCCGCCCGTTGCTCTTCATAACGTTGGTTTTCATTTTCCGGAACGACGCCCAATACAGTTTCCTGAGAGCCATCTGGCCACGTGTACGTGGTGCAGGCGGTTAAAGGTAGCAACAACCCCAGGGTGATAAAGGGAATGAATACATGAAATTTACGGCACTTGGGCATAGTTGGCTCCATAACCTGGGGTTGCTGCTTCGTTTTAAATAAACTGTGAGCGGCACTATAGGGCGCAACACGCTTGATTGTAAATTATTAGAGCTCTTCCCATAAGCTGCGCCGAAACTCATGGGAAAGCTGAGAAACTTTTGTCAGGCGCTCCATGTTGGCATCGGTGAGCGTCTTAACCATTTCTTGGTAGTGTTCTGTGAACTCAGCAGCGTTGCAGTGGTACGGATTGTCGGTCAGGCACAGCGTTAATTTTTCGCTGCTTTTGGCTAGGGCTTGAAAAAGTTGCGCCTCCATCTGCATAGCCTGAGTCACATTTTCTAACCAAGCAATTTGAAGTCGTACCATGGGCATCGTGCTTAATAAGCAGTATCGATGCCACCACGCCTGCATGGGTTGGGCATCGTCAATCCATGGCATGGAAGGGGTTTTATCGCTAGTTGCCATGGTGAGCTCCTTTTTTGATAGTGGAAACTGAACGGCATGATTTTTAAGATTGCCTATCTTGAACTATAGCTAAGTGCAGCATGAGTGCGCCGTTTTCGTAACGAAATTTGTCACTTTCCAGGAGATGCTCTATGTGGTCGGTTATTAAATCGGTTCTAGCCGCACTTATTGGCGTCCAAAGCGATTTCCAGCGCCAGCAGGATTTCTCAAGTGGGAAGCCCACTACCTTTATCTTAGTTGCCATTGTGGTAACCCTAATTTTTGTGCTGCTGCTCATAGCTGTGGCTAATATGGCGGCGCGGTGAAAAGCGTTGACAGCTTTTGCAAGGTAGTTCGTGACGTATGACACATGTTTTCTATACTGATTCTTATCACATAATCCCACCCTAATTAAAAAGCCGTTAATAACAACAATAACAAAGGAGGTAATTATGCTCTCACCGTGGCGCTGGCTGCTGCCCATAAGCTTTATTTCAACCGCTGCCCAAGCTCAATCCAGCGGGTGGAACATGCCCGTAGGCGTGACAGATATCAGTCGCGATATTTACGGTCTGCATATGACAATCTTTTGGATATGCGTAGTGATTGGCCTGATAGTGTTTGGAGTCATGTTTTACTCGCTGTTCCGCTATCGGCATTCAAAAGGAGCTAAACCAGCGAAATTTCACGAGCACACCACTGTTGAAGTGCTTTGGACAGCTATTCCGGTGTTAATTTTAGTGGGAATGGCCGTGCCTGCCACGGCCACACTTAAGAATATGTATGACACCTCTGAAGCCGAACTAGATGTGATGATCATCGGCCAGCAGTGGCGCTGGCGCTACGAGTATCTTGGTGAGGATGTGGCTTTTAACTCAAGCATGAGCACTCCTTGGGAGCAGATTCGTGGCGAGGAGGCACGTGATGAGCACTATTTACTTGATGTAGATGAGCCACTGGTGCTGCCTATTAACCGCAAAGTACGGTTCTTAATGACCTCAGATGACGTTATCCACTCTTGGTGGGTGCCGGACCTTGCCGTCAAGCAAGATACGATCCCTGGCTTCATTAATGAGAATTGGGTGCAAATTAACGAACCGGGTATTTACCGTGGTCAATGTGCAGAACTCTGTGGTGTTAACCATGGGTTTATGCCCGTGGTGGTGCATGCCGTTGAGGAGGAAGAGTTTGAAATATGGTTAGCGGAACGTAAAGAAGCGGCTCAGCAAGAAGCGATGGGAGTGGATCGGGAGTGGGAGCTTGATGAGCTAATGGCGCGAGGGGAGCCGGTATACCGCGCTATTTGTGCCTCATGCCATCAGGCGGATGGTCAAGGCGCGCCGCCTGCTTTCCCGGCGCTAGCCAATAATGACCAATTAATCGACGACTTGGACTGGCATATCGACCGTATTTTAAATGGCGTTTCGGGAACCGCCATGCCCGCGTTTCGCAATACGTTGAACCCGGTGGAGATTGCTGCGGTAGTGACCTATACGCGTAACGCATGGGGCAGCGACACGGGCGATGCAATTCAGCCAGCGGCAATTGCTGAAAAAATTGTTCAATAAAACGCATGCGTGCCAATCAGCAATGATAGCTACTAACGCTATCACAACAATAAAGTAGGCGGAGAGATTTATGGCGCCCAAACTACCTCCTCAACACTCGCTGCAGCATAGCTCTACCGCAGTGGCTGACGGTCAAGCACCCCATGCGCATCACGAAACGCCTAAAGGGATTATGCGTTGGCTGCTCACGACCAATCACAAAGAGATCGGCTCTTTGTACCTCATCTTTTCGCTGATTATGTTTTTTATTGGCGGTATTTTTGCGCTCGTAGTGAGAGCAGAGCTGTTCCAACCGGGTCTGCAGCTGGTTGAGCCTGAGTTTTTTAACCAAATGACCACAATGCATGGGCTAATAATGGTCTTTGCCGCGGTAATGCCAGCATTTACTGGCCTGGCTAATTGGATGATTCCTCTGCAAATTGGCGCGCCAGACATGGCGCTTCCTCGTCTAAACAACTTTAGCTTCTGGCTGCTGCCCGTCGCGTTTACATTGCTGTTGTCAACGCTCCTGATGCCTGGAGGAGGGCCAAATTTTGGCTGGACATTCTATGCGCCTCTATCAACGACGTATGCGCCGCCTTCAACCACGTTCTTTATTCTTGCCCTGCATATCGCGGGTATTAGCTCAATATTAGGTGCGATTAATATTGTTGCGACTATCCTCAACATGCGTGCTCCTGGCATGCGCATGATGGATATGCCGCTGTTTGTCTGGACTTGGCTCATCACCGCTTTCCTACTTATCGCCGTTATGCCTGTGTTGGCGGGCGTCATTACCATGATGTTAATGGATATAAACTTTGGCACTAGCTTCTTCGATGCTGCGGGCGGTGGAGACCCGGTGCTTTTCCAGCATCTGTTTTGGTTTTTCGGCCATCCTGAGGTTTACATTATGATTTTGCCCGCATTCGGGATTGTCTCCGCCATCATTCCTACGTTTGCCCGCAAACGGTTGTTTGGCTACGCCTCCATGGTTTATGCAACCGGCGCTATCGCACTGCTTTCGTTTTTAGTTTGGGCACACCACATGTTTGTGGTTGGTCTACCGTTAGCAGCAGAGCTGTTTTTTATGTACACCACAATGCTGATTGCAGTGCCAACGGGGGTTAAAGTCTTTAATTGGATCACCACACTGTTTCGAGGCTCAATTAGTTTTGAACCCCCCATGCTGTTCGCACTTGCATTTGTCGTTCTGTTCACCATCGGTGGTTTTTCGGGGCTTATGTTGGCAATTGCCCCTGCCGACTTTCAATACCACGATACCTACTTTGTGGTAGCCCATTTTCACTATGTGTTAGTGCCAGGGGCCATCTTTGCCATTATGGCAGGGGTTTACTACTGGCTTCCCAAGTGGACGGGGCACTACCCCCATGAACGATTAGCACAGTGCCATTTTTGGTGTTCGATTGTGGGCGTAAACCTGACGTTCTTCCCAATGCATTTTGCCGGTCTCGCCGGGATGCCGAGGCGTATCCCTGACTATGCGCTTCAGTTCGCGGACTTTAATCTTGTTTCAAGCATTGGTGCCTTTTTCTTCGGGGTGTCGCAGTTAATTTTTGTGCTGGTGGTGGTGCTGTGTGTCCGAGGGGGTAAAAAAGCGCCTGCTAAGGCATGGGAAGGCGCAGAAGACCTTGAGTGGAGTGTCCCTAGTCCAGCGCCCTTGCATACCTTTGAAACACCTCCCGTGTTTCATCGTGCACAACACGGCGAATAAGGCCTTATATAAGGCAAGGGGAGTGATATGTCTGAATATGAAGTCGTCAGGGCTGCGGGTGTGCGGCGCACCGTCATTCGGTCGATTGCGGCACTGATAGGCATGTTTGCGTTTGCGTTTGCGCTAGTGCCTCTTTATGACGTTTTCTGCCGCATTACAGGCATTAACGGCAAAGTAGATACCACTGCCCAGGCCATCATCCATGAGGAGGTTGATCAGTCGCGCTATATCACGGTGCAGTTTATCACTCGGGGGAGTGCTGGCTTACCTTGGCAAATGAGCGTAGCCACGCGTCAAATGCGAGTACACCCTGGGCAAACGGCTGAAGTGGATTTTACTTTTACGAATAATAGCGCCAAAGAGAGTTGGGGAAGAGCCATCCCAAGTGTTTCTCCCTCTAATGCGACGACCCACTTGCGAAAAGTAAGCTGCTTCTGTTTTCAGGAGCAGCAGTTGCAGGGTGATGAGCGTTTAACCATTCCACTGGTCTTCCAATTGGCGCGAGATCTGCCGGAAGAGATCACAACGATTACGCTGGTTTATACCCTGTACCCAGTTCATAACATGGCACTAGATTCCACAGTGAATAACAACAATAGCGTGGGGGATAAGATATGAGCGGCGGTAACTACTATGTTCCGACGACTAGCAGATGGCCCATTCTCGGCTCACTGGCGCTGGGGGTCATGATGGTGGGGGCAGGTTCCCAGCTAGTTTATGACACTGGTGCGTTAGTAATGCTGGCGGGTGTTCTTGGCGTTGTGGCGGTGATGGGGCTTTGGTTCAGGGATGTGGTCAGGGAGTCTATGAGTGGGTTGTACGACACCCAGATGGATCGCTCATTTAGGTGGGGGATGGGGTGGTTTATCTTCTCTGAGTTGATGTTTTTTGCTGCCTTTTTCGGTGCCCTTTTTTACGTTAGAACTTTTGCTATTCCTTGGCTAGGTGGTGAGGGAGAGAAAGGTGTCTCAGCGCTGCTATGGCCAGAATTCATCTCTCACTGGCCTCTGATGAACCCTCCTGATTCCTCTGTGCTAGGTCCTGAGCAAGTGTTCAGCCCATGGCAACTGCCGCTCGTTAATACGCTGATCCTTATCACGTCCAGTATCACGCTAACGGTGGCCCATGAAGCGTTAAAACTGGGCGAGCGTATTACCTGCCGAAACTGGCTTGCTGGCACAGTATTGTTGGGTTGCTGCTTTATCGTTATACAGGGGGTCGAGTACTACGAAGCTTACAACCATTACGGCATTACGCTGGAAGCCGGTATCTTTGGCGCTACTTTCTTTATTTTGACGGGGTTTCACGGTGTGCACGTCATTATCGGTACGATCATCTTAGGCTGTATTCTCGTCCGGATCTGTAAAGGCCATTTTGCTAACGATCATCATTTCGGTTTTGAAGCATCCTGCTGGTACTGGCATTTCGTTGATGTGGTGTGGGTGGGGCTGTTTATTTTTGTTTATGTCCTATAGCGGCTAGCCCAGTTCTCCTGACCAAAAGCCGAATACTAATAGCGCCATGAGAAGGCATGCCAGGGCAACACGCCACTTTAGTGATACCAGCAATCGCTTTGAAGGGGCGCTGTCTCGCAATAAAAAACCAGCGCCCGCTGCAAGGCTAATAACCATGGCAATAAATACTAAGGCAATAAGAAACTGTAACCACATGATGTCTACCTCTGTCAGATTAAGGCGCTTTTACGCGTGGTGTGCTTTTTGGAGCTTGTTAGTTGCATTAGGCATTTTTTTAGGACTATGGCAGTGGGAGCGTGCTAATGACAAGCGTGTTTTGTTAGACGCACGGGCGGCAGCTCCGGCTTTAACGGCGCCCCAAGAGATGCCGCAGGACGGCGCAATGGTAAGATTGAGGGGCGAGTATCTCCCACAACACACGCTCTTTTTAGACAATCGTGTGGTAGAAGGTCGGCTTGGGGTGGCTGTTCTCACCCCGTTGCGCGATGAGCATGGGCAGGTTTGGTTAATACAGCGTGGCTTTATTGAAACAGGCCCAAGTCGTAATGCCCCCGCTGCGCAAACGCCTAGCGGCAGTGTAGAAGTGTTTGGTGAATGGCAAACCACTCGCCCTGGTGGACCATTATATGGGGATAATCAAGAAGGACTCCGTCTGCAGCAAATGAGCTTGATACCTTGGCAAGAAACGCTAGCGCCCATTAGCTACCAGGGGTGGCTACATGCCACGGAAGGAGAAGGTGTTTTTATACCCTGGTGGCAAGCAAATGTAATGCCGCCCAGCCGGCATATTGGCTATGCTTTTCAGTGGTGGGGGTTAACACTTGCAGCTTTCGTTGTAATGATATTGGGTGGCTATCGCATGCGCAAAGACCGCATACAATAATAAGAGGAATGAAGAATGGAGCAGGCTAAAACGGTTCGATATCAGCGGCTCAAATTGATAATGATCTTTATTGTTTTTACAGCGCCTATGGCGACAGCCTGGGGAATGGTTAAATGGGGTTTTGGCATTCCTGCTCAACACACTGCACATGGAGAAGTAGCAGTAACGGCGCCAAATTTATATGAGTGGCCATTGGTTAATGTACCGGAAGGTTCGAAGGATGTATGGACGTTGGCGTTCGAGTGCGCCGTTGATTGTGAACAGCGTAAAGACGAGCTTTGGCGCCTTCACCGTGCTCTTGGCCGTGAAGCGCCGCGTTTGCAGCGGTTGCGCATCGGTGGTTCCTACGAAACCTTGCCCGGAGAGCAGGCTAACCAGTGGCAAGAGTCGCCAGCTTGGCGTAATGAAAGCGTTATTTGGTTACTGGATCCAATGGGAATGCCAGCGTTAGCATTTAATGAACAGGCTAATGCAAGTGATATTCTTGACGATATAAGGCATCTGTTCAAAGTAAATCACCATTAATGTTAGTCGGCACCCTGGGCCGTAAGGAAAGAGCATGCAATACGCAATGGAGCGGCGATTACGTTGGTTGGTGCGCCTCACCTTGGCAGGCACTCTGCTGACAGCCCTAGTGATTTTAGTAGGTGCCTGGACACGTTTAGTTGATGCTGGGTTGGGGTGCCCGGATTGGCCGGGTTGTTATGGGCGCTTGCTGGTTCCCGATAGCGAGCAAGCCGCGCTACGTCATCCTGATGTGCCTCTTGAGCCTTTTAAAGCATGGGTGGAAATGGCGCACCGCTATGTAGCGAGTTTTTTAGGACTGATGGTCATTAGCGTCGTCGCGCTAGGCTGGCCTCTGCGTCGCCGTCCTGGGTACCCTTGGGGCATTAGCCTGGCGTTACTCGTTGTGATTCTAATCCAGGGGGGCTTTGGTGCATTTACCGTAACACTCAAGCTTTGGCCGCAGGTGGTCACTCTCCATTTACTGGGTGGGCTGAGTGTATTAATGCTGTTTTTCTGGCTTCATTTGCGCGTTCGTCACGCATGGAAAGAGAGGGCGATGGGGCGGCAGTCTATTAATTTTTTATGGGCAGCGGCTATTGGCTTACTAGTGATTCAGCTGGCGCTTGGCGGCTGGGTCACCAGCAACTATGCAGGTATTGCTTGTCAAGGGTTTCCCACCTGTAACGGCCAATGGTGGCCAGAGATGGATCTAAGCGAGGGTTTTCATTTAACACAAACGGTTGGGCCTAATTATTTACACGGTCAGCTGCACGCAGACGCACGCACCGCTATACAAGTGGTTCACCGTATTGGTGCCTTGTTTTTGGGTATTGCGTTATTGGTGCTTTGGTGGCGGTATCGCTATTTAGTGATCCTAGGGAAGGCGCTAGCTGTTGTGGTTAGTGCCTATGCCGTACAGGTGGCGCTGGGTATTGCCAACGTCCTTCTGTGGCTGCCTTTATGGCTTGCTTTACTGCATACCGCTGGTGCAGTGGTGCTGACGCTTAGCGTTGGTTGGGCATGGTGGTGCTGGCGGCAAGCACCTGATGCGACACTTGTTGAGCGTCAATTGGCTCCAGCAACTGCCAAGTAGTGAGTTAAAAGTGGGTGTCATTGGTGTAACGACACCTTTAGGGTGTACAATTCTCGTTAAATTATTCTTGTGTGGCTAGCTGAAGGAGTGCCATGAATTCCACTACAGCTTTAGTTTTGCTCGCAGTAGGTATTGCGGTCATTGTTGCTCTCTGTGCCTATGCGCTTACCCTGCGTAAGGAGGTAAAGCGGCGAGAAGCTTATCGTGTCGATGAAGATCGTCGCGCACACCAAAATAGTCTAGAGAACCTTGACTACGTCGTTAGTGCGTTGGTTCAGGAGCAAGTAGATATAACTGAGGCCTCCTGGCGCTGTAAGGTTCTGCTTGAGATTGTTGATCCAAGCTTAACCGAAAGGCCAGAGTTTCAAGCGTTTGCCGAGGTTTATCAACGCACACAGCACTTGAAAACACACTCAGCACGTAAGCAGCTTTCCCCCCGTGAGCGGATGCAGGAAGATAAAGAGCGTTTGATTGTTGAGGATGAAATGCGCCCCGCAGTGTTAGCGGCAGCAGCAGCCGTTATCAAGTGGCGTGCCAAAGGACCAACGTCATTACACTGATGCCTCGTTGGAACCCCAAACGCACAATGACAACTATTTTTGAAACGAGTTCAGCTTTTTTGGCGCTTACAGCACCCTTTTTGCTATGCTGAAACGGTGGGTATTAGCAAGAAGTTGATATCTCGGTATTGTTGCCTTCTAGCGTTTAAACGTTAATCATAGGCAGAGTGTCCAGTATTAGAGCATTAGCTATGTATTGCTAGGGTGCTGGGCAGGCGAAAAAAGGATGCTCTCGCAATAAGAAGCATTGGATAGAATTGGTCGTGTGACCATTTCAGCATTGGATCAAGAAGGAGTCTTGCATGAAAAAATCAACAACTGGCTTGCTAGTCGGTTCTGCCCTGGTAGTTGGTTTATCAGGCTGCGCCAGCTCTGCCACCCAGACATCTGGACAGGCTAGTGCTAGCAGTGATCGTAGCTGGTATCAGCACCCGGCTGTTTGTGGTTTGGCTGGTGGTTTAATCGGCGGCAGCATTGGCTATGCCACCAGCGGTAGTTCCGATGAAGAAAGTGGTGCCGCTACAGGTGCTGCAGCTGGCGCTGCTATTGGTGGCCTGCTATGTGCTGACCGCACGCCTCAGCCTGTTGCGCCGCAGTGCCCAAGCTACGGCGAAGTGCCAGCTGGCGTTGCCGTTGATGCGCAAGGCTGCCCACTGGACTCCGACGGTGACGGCGTGCCGGATTACCGCGATCAGTGTCCAGGTACTCCGGCTGGCGTTGAAGTAGACGCGCGTGGCTGCCCGCTGGATTCTGATGGCGACGGCGTGCCGGACTACCGTGATCAGTGCCCGGATACCCCCGCAGGCGTTGAAGTTAACGCCCTGGGCTGCCCAGAAAGCCTTGTACTGCGTGATGTTAACTTCGAGTTCGACTCTGCTCAATTGACACCCAGCGCACAGCAAGTGCTTAACGGCGTTGCCGAGCGTCTGGTTAACAACCCTGACGTTCGTGTGAGCATTGAAGGTCACACTGACTCGCGCGGCTCTGCAGAGTACAACCAGAACCTGTCTCAGCGTCGTGCCGAATCAGTTGCTGCTTACCTGTCACAGCGTGGCGTAGAGACTAACCGTATGCGTGCAGTAGGCTACGGTGAAGAGCGTCCTGTTGCTTCTAATGAGACAGACGAGGGCCGCGCTCAGAACCGTCGTGTAGAGCTGGATGAGTGGAACTAAGCCACTGAGGCTAGTTCGGTTGAGCAATGATTGCTTATTGCAATGGTTTGCTTAATCAAATAAAGAAGCGGGAGGCCTTTGTGCCTCCCGTTTTATTTTACGGCTCACCGAATTCTGATAGGCTAGCGTCCTGCTATAAGAAAGGCCCGCAACTCCCGCCCATTGATAGCGAAATGTGATCCTTGGTATGGATCACCACTGCGCTCAAGGAATATTTGAATGCCCATTGTGACACTGCCTGATGGCAGCCAAAGAACGTTCGATACACCGCTTTCTATTATGCAGCTTGCTGAATCCATTGGCCCTGGTTTGGCCAAGGCCTGTGTGGCTGGCAAGATTGATGGTGTATTGGTTGATGCCGCTGATTTAATTGAGCAAGATGCTGAAGTGGCGATAATTACCGCTCGCGATCCGGAAGGTCTAGAGATCATCCGTCACTCTTGCGCGCACCTGATTGGGCATGCGGTTAAGCAAATGTACCCTGAAGCCAAAATGGCGATAGGGCCGGTCATTGAAGATGGTTTTTACTACGACATCGAGTTTGGTCAATCGGTTACTCCAGATGACCTTGAGGCCATCGAAACGCGCATGCGTTCATTAATTGAACACGAGTACGATGTAGTGCGCGAGTACGTTGATCGCGACCAAGCAATGTTGGCTTTTTTGCACCGTGAAGAGCCTTATAAGCAAGAAATTGTTCGTGATATCCCCGAGGGGGCGACCATTCGGTTGTATCATCACGAAGAGTATGTCGATATGTGTCGCGGCCCGCACGTGCCGAATACTCGTCATTTGAAAGCCTTTAAGCTGACTAAGTTGGCGGGTGCTTATTGGCGTGGTGACGCTGCTAACACTATGCTGACCCGTATTTACGGCACTGCATGGGGCGATAAAAAACAGCTGAAGGCCTACTTGCAGCGGCTTGAAGAGGCTGAAAAGCGCGATCACCGCAAGCTAGCGCGTAAGATGGACTTGTTCCATCTGCAAGAAGAAGCGCCGGGGATGGTGTTTTGGCACCCTAATGGCTGGACAATGTACCAGGCGTTAGAAGATTACATGCGCAAGATTCAGCGCGAGCATGGTTATCAAGAGATCAAGACGCCTCAAGTGGTTGATTTGTCGTTGTGGAAAAAATCTGGCCACTGGGGGCACTACAGTGAACTGATGTTCACGACAGAGTCGGAAAAGCGCGAATACGCGGTCAAGCCAATGAACTGTCCATGTCACGTTCAGGTGTTTAATCAGGGGCTAAAGAGCTACCGGGATTTACCACTGCGTTTGGCAGAGTTTGGCAGCTGTCACCGCAATGAGCCTTCAGGCTCGTTGCACGGTTTGATGCGCGTGCGTGGCTTTACTCAAGATGATGCCCATATTTTCTGCACAGAAGCGCAAATCCAAGCAGAGGCTGAAGCATTTATCGCACTAACGCTGCAGGTATACAAAACACTCGGTTTCGATGAAGTTGAGCTTAAGCTATCAACGCGTCCCGAGGATTTTCTGGGCGAAGCTGAAATGTGGGATCGTGCAGAGCAGGGGCTTGAAGCCGCGCTCAATGCGACGGGGCTCAAATGGGAGCTTCAGCCGGGTGAAGGCGCTTTTTATGGGCCTAAAATTGAATTTGCTCTACGTGATTGCCTGAATCGTGTTTGGCAATGTGGTACTCTTCAGCTAGATTTTAATTTGCCAGGACGTTTGGGAGCGCAATACGTCGATGAAGACGGTACGCGAAAAACTCCTGTAATGCTTCACCGTGCAATTTTAGGATCCTTTGAGCGTTTCTTAGGCATCCTAATTGAGCACTATGCGGGTGCGATGCCACTTTGGTTGGCGCCTCAGCAAGCAGTTTTGATGACAATTACGGACGCACAGCGTGACTATGCGCTCGAATTAGAGCATCGACTGCAAAAAAATGGCTTACGGGTCAAGGCGGACTTGAGGAACGAGAAGATCGGCTTTAAAATCCGTGAGCATACGTTACAGAAAGTTCCCTATCTCCTTGTGGTGGGAGATAAGGAAGTAGAAGCTGACTCAGTGGCCGTGCGAACTCGCAGCGGCGAGAATCTCGGCACTATGACGGTTGATGAGTTCATTGAGCGTTTTAGTGAAGAGCGAGCAGCCCTGGCGACATCGTCAATTGCCTAAGGAGACGGAGCGATCAAGCGAAGCAATCAGCGCGGGCGTCCACAAGACAAACGCCCACCAATGAACGAGCGAATTACCGAAGAAGAAGTACGTCTAATTGATGCTGAAGGTGAGCAGTTGGGTGTTGTGCCCACCACCGAAGCTCTTGAGCGTGCAGAAGCTGCTGGTTTAGACCTCGTGCAAATTTCGAATGCCGATCCTATTGTTTGTAAGATTATGGATTACGGCAAATTTGTTTTTGAGACGAAGAAGCAAAAAGCGGCTCAAAAGAAAAAGCAGAAGCAAATCCAGGTCAAGGAAGTTAAATTCCGGCCTGGCACCGACGAAGGCGATTATCAGGTCAAGCTTAAAAACCTGACGCGCTTTTTAGAAGGTGGTGACAAGGGCAAAGTCACATTGCGCTTCCGTGGTCGTGAAATGGCGCACCAGGACATTGGTCGCAAGCTAATGGAACGGATCGCGGCAGACCTGGAAGAGATCGGAGCGGTTGAGGCTTTCCCGAAAATGGAAGGCCGCCAGATGATCATGATTATTGCCCCGAAAAAGAAGTGATCCAACGGCGAAGTAAACGGGCCAGCGTGTAAACGCTGGTCGGCCCTGGGTTTTCTAAAAAATATCGAGCGGAGTTCTCTCATGCCGAAAATCAAAAGCAACAGCGGCGCTGCTAAGCGCTTTAAAAAGACCGCTAATGGCTTTAAGCACAAGCAGTCTTTCCGTAGCCACATCCTGACCAAGAAGTCGACCAAGCGTAAGCGTCAGCTGCGTGGAATGAAGCAGATTCATGCTGCTGATAAAGCGCTGATCCAGCGCATGCTGCCGAATCTGTAAGGTCGAATTATCTTATCTGAGTGCATATTGCCTCAGACTTAATGTCAGGAGTGTGTTATGACCCGTGTTAAGCGTGGCGTAGTTGCCCGTCGTCGCCATAAAAAAGTACTGAAACAGGCCAAAGGTTACTACGGTGCCCGTTCGCGTGTTTTCCGCGTAGCCAAGCAGGCTGTTATCAAAGCCGGCCAGTATGCTTACCGTGACCGCCGTAACCGTAAGCGCCAGTTCCGTGCGCTGTGGATCCAGCGTATTAATGCTGGTGCGCGCATTAACGGTATGTCTTACAGCCGTTTTGTTGGTGGCCTCAAAAAAGCCGGTATTGAAATCGACCGTAAAGTATTGGCCGATCTGGCGGTACACGAAAAAGCAGCGTTTGCTGCCATCGTGGAAAAAGCCAAGGCTGCCCAATAAGGTTTTTCGCGCTGAGTTAGATCAGTGTGAAATGCCCGAGGTCATTTCAGTGTGACCCAAACAGGGGAAGAGCAGCCGCTCTTCCCCTGTTTTTTTGTCACCTCCCTATGCCACACCATCTTTGGATGGAAACCGCTTAATTCGGAGTGAAACGGATGGATCACCTTCCTACTCTGGTATCAGAAGCTCGCGAAGCCATCCAGGCGGCGCCGAGTGTCTCTGCGTTAGATGAGTTACGAGTACGTTATTTAGGTAAAAAAGGCGATGTTACTGCCTTGTTAAAAGGCTTGGGTAAGTTATCCGCAGAAGAGCGTCCTGCCGCTGGCGAGCGTATTAACCAAGCGAAGCAAACTCTTTCCGAAGAAATTGATAAGAAGCGGCATGCGCTAGAAACCGAGGCATTGAACGCACGGTTAGCGGCAGAGCGGATTGACGTCACGCTACCGGGGCGTGGCCAGGCAGAGGGTGGGTTGCACCCTGTTACACGAACGCTTGAGCGTATCGAGAGTTTATTTACCCGTATTGGGTACGATGTGGCGGTAGGGCCTGAAATTGAGGACGACTACCATAATTTTGAAGCGCTCAATATTCCCGCTCACCACCCTGCGCGTGGAATGGCAGACACGTTCTACTTTGATGCTACTCGCTTGTTGCGTACGCATACCTCGCCGGTGCAAGTACGCACAATGAAAAGCAGTGAGCCGCCGATTAGGATCGTTTGTCCTGGGCGGGTATACCGAAGCGACTCCGACCTAACGCATACGCCCATGTTTCATCAGGTAGAGGGCCTGCTGGTTGACGAGGGCATAAGCTTTGCAGACTTGAAAGGAACGATAGAGGATTTCCTTCAAGCGTTTTTCGAGCGTGACGACCTCTCTGTACGTTTTCGTCCTTCCTACTTTCCGTTTACTGAGCCTTCGGCAGAAGTCGATATTCAGTGCGTCATGTGTAGTGGTAATGGTTGTCGCGTCTGCTCCCATAGCGGTTGGTTAGAAGTAATGGGCTGTGGAATGGTGCATCCAGAAGTATTCCGCCACTCGGGAATTGATACTGAGCGCTACACCGGTTTTGCTTTTGGAATGGGAGCGGAGCGTCTAGCCATGCTGCGCTATGGGGTGAATGACCTGCGCCTGTTTTTTGAAAATGATTTGCGCTTTTTACGTCAATTCTCCTAACGCCGCCGCCAAAGACAGGAACGAATATGAAATTTTCAGAACAGTGGCTGCGTGAATGGGTATCTCCGCAGTTGGATACGCAAGCGATTGCTGATCAAATCACCATGGCTGGCCTAGAAGTTGATGCGGTTGCGTCGGTTGCATCAGCATTCAGTGGCGTTGTTGTGGCGGAAGTGCTTACCAAAGAGAAGCACCCTGATGCTGATAAGCTTAACGTTTGTACGGTTAATGATGGTACGGGCGAGCCAGTTCAGGTGGTATGTGGGGCGCCCAATGTCGATGTAGGTCAGAAAATTCCTTTCGCCCAGGTAGGGGGTGTACTGCCAGGGGATTTTAAAATTAAAAAAGCCAAGCTGCGTGGTGTCGAGTCACGGGGCATGGTTTGCTCTGCTTCTGAATTGGGGTTGGAGGAGGAGGTCTCTCCCGGTATTTTGGTGTTGCCAGCCTCAGCGCCAATCGGGGTCAGTTTTCGAGAGTATATGCAGCTCGATGACATGACTATTGAGGTTGATCTAACACCTAACCGCGGTGACTGCCTTAGTATCAAGGGTCTTGCCCGAGAAGTTGGCGTATTGAATCGGCTACCGGTGAGCGGGCCTGCTACCCAGGCAATATCCGCTAGTATTGATGATACTTTTCCGATAGGTATTGAGGCTCCCGAGCAGTGCCCGCGCTATGCTGGTCGAGTCATTAAAGGCGTCGATGTTACCGTTGAAACGCCGCTTTGGATGGTAGAGCGCCTGCGCCGTAGTGGCGTTCGATCCATCGACCCAGTAGTAGATGTTACTAATTACGTTATGCTGGAACTTGGTCAGCCCTTGCATGCGTTTGATCGCGATAATTTGCAAGGTGGTATCACGGTGCGTTTGGCCCAAGAGGGTGAGCGGCTAACGCTGCTAGATGGTCAGGACATCGCGTTGCGCCCTGAAACGCTGGTGATAGCAGATAATAGCGGCCCCTTGGCGATGGCCGGCATTATGGGCGGTGAGAATTCAGGTGTTAGTAAATCCACTCATACTATTTTCCTAGAATCGGCGTATTTCACACCTTTAGCGATTGCGGGAAAAGCCCGCTCCTACGGTATGCATACTGATGCATCGCATCGTTTTGAGCGTGGTGTTGACCCTGAGCTTGCTGGTGTGGCCATTGAACGCGCCACGCAGCTGTTAATCGACATTTGTGGTGGGCAGGCAGGTCCTGTGACAGAGGCGGTTAGCAAGCCGCATATGCCAGCATTGCGGGCGATTTTTCTGCGAGAAAGCCGGTTGGAGAGTGCCCTTTCAAAGCATCTGGCTGCCGATGATGTGACCGATATTCTTCAGCGGCTGGGGTTAGAGGTAGATAAGCAGGCTGAAGGCTGGTCGGTGACAGCCCCCAGTTGGCGGTTTGACTTGGCTATCGAAGAGGATCTCATCGAAGAGATTGCTCGTATCCATGGCTACAATAACCTGCCTGTACGTCGGCCTGCGGCACGGTTAGCGTTGCGGCCTGCTAACGAGGCAACGCTGACCCAAAGGCAGCTGCGTAATCAGATGGTTGCGCGTGGCTTCCAAGAAGCGGTTACCTATAGCTTTGTAGCACCTGAGCTACAGGCGGCTATCTTGCCTGATGCGGTTTCTCCAGTGCTAGCCAACCCGATCTCATCTGATTTGTCAGTGATGCGCGCAAGCCTATTTCCTGGGCTAGTCCGTGCGCTAGAACACAATCTTAATCGCCAGCAGACCCGGGTGCGTTTATTTGAGACTGGTTTGGTGTTCAATGGTCATCTAGACAATCTCGCCCAAGTACCCATGATGGGGGCGTTAGTGTGTGGCTCCCGTGAGGCTGAAGGCTGGAGTTGTGCCAAGTCGTCGGTTGATTTTTACGACTTGAAAGGCGACCTGGAAAGTCTGTTGACACTTGGGGGGAATCAGCACGCGTGGCGTTTTGAGCCAGCGGTGCATCCGGCGTTACACCCAGGCCAAAGTGCGCAGCTGCTGCATAATGGCGAGCCTGCTGGCTGGATTGGCACTCTTCACCCGCAGGTTCGGGCAACGCTGGGGCTAAAAGTCGATGCGGTGCTCTTTGAAGTACGCCTTGATGCCCTTAGCGAAGGGCGTATTCCTGCTTTTGAGCCGTTATCACGTTACCCAGAAGTGCGTCGCGATTTAGCCTTTATGCTGAGCCAAGAAGTGCCGGTTCAGGCATTGCTAGACTGTGCCCAGGCTGAGGCAGGTGATTACTTGAAAGACATTAAGCTATTTGATGTCTATGCTGGTAAAGGGGTTGCTGACGGCTTCAAGAGTATTGCGTTAGGCTTGACCTGGCAGCATCCATCGCGCACGCTAAACGATGAAGAAATCAATCAGTTGGTCGATTCAATCGTGACACAAGTGCGTGTCAAATTGGACGCTGAACTGCGCGGCTAACCAGTACATGCCATGACGCGACGCTTATCACGTTCTTGGCAATGCGTTTGCTACAAGGAGGAGCCTTATGGGTGCGTTGACCAAAGCAGAGCTAGCGGAGCATTTACACACAGAGCTGGCGCTGTCTAAGCGAGAAGCAAAAGCGATGGTGGAAGCTTTTTTTGAAGAGATCCGTGCCTGTTTGCGCGAGAACGAGCAGGTCAAACTATCGGGGTTTGGTAACTTCGACTTGCGCGATAAGCGTGAGCGCCCTGGGCGTAATCCTAAAACAGGCGAGGAAATACCTATCTCTGCTCGTCGCGTCGTAACGTTTCGCCCTGGCCAAAAGCTGAAGCAGCAAGTGGAGCATTTTACCAGCTCACAATAGCCCTTAGCGCTTTATCCGTCTGTAGGTGAACGCAAGGCCGGTGAATGTAGCCAACAAAAAAGGAGTGCCTATGGCGCTCCTTTTTTAATGCGTATGTGTTTTTTGATGCCTGTGTGTTTTTGAGTAACTTAGCCCAGCAAAATCTAGGAGGACGTTGCTAAAGGCTTTATACGCCTCGCCCCTCTATCAGCCAAGTTATCACTACCTTGAGAATATAGCCCAGCATGCCAGCGCCGAGCACCACAAACAGCATAATGGTGCCAAATTTCCCCGCATTCGATTTTTTCGCAAGATCCCAAATAATAAAGCACATGAAAATAATTAGACCGCCAACCATGATCGGCGTTATCCAAGTCTCAAAGGTTTGCTGCATGAGAACTCCTAGTTGTGGTCGCAAGAGGGCTGAAGGAGAGGCGTGCGTCAATTTTGCCAATCGTGTTAATATTTGAGCAAATTCATCAGGTATTTGTCGACTGAACAAAGCGCAGTGCGACACTTTTACAGGGGAGTGCGACGATGCCCAAGCTAAACATCTTAGTTGGAACCATGTATGGCGGCGCGTTAGATGTTGCTGAGCAAGTTAAGCCACTTTTTGAGCAGGCAGGCTACAGCGTCGATATTATTGAACAGCCCACCTTAAATGATGTGACCGGTAGTGATGGGGTTTCCCTGTTTTGTGTCTCCACGACAGGAAGTGGTGATTTTCCAGGTAACTTTGTGCCTTTTGTTCGCTCTTTGCGCGACCAAAGTCCTTCGCTAACGGCCTTGCGCTACGGCCTGATTGCGTTGGGCGATAGCTCCTACGGAGAAACGTTCTGTGGTGCAGGTAGGGCCCTTGATGCGTTGTTGGAAGACCATGGTGCGATGCGCCTAGGCGAACGGCTTGAGGTGGATGCAATGGAGACTTTTATGGCAGATGATGCCGCGCTGCCCTGGGTAGAAGAGTGGATTGATGCTCAGCAGCTGAAGGTTGGCTAGCGATGCAGAGGATCCCTTACTCTCCCGAACGGGTTAGCGTCGCTATTGGACTGTGTCTTGTCATGCTGTCCGCTTTGCCGCGCTATGCGGCAGGAGGGCATGAGTCGCGCCAGACACTGCTTTTGATAGCCTTAGTCTTCGTCGCTAGTGCTGCCGTGTTACAGTGGCGGATGCTATCTGTGACTGCGCGCCAAGGCTTGCCGAAGCTCATTATGCGGTTGGCCGTAATGATGGTATTCGGAGCACTAGCCATGGGAAGCTGGCATGCGCTATTTACTGACTGGATCAGTTGGCAGGTCTTTATTTCTCATGCTGCCACCGCTGGCTTGCTGCTACATGCCGTTAGTTTGTGGTGGTTCAGGCGTGAAGAGTGAAAAATGAGATGAGTGGTTAGTTAAAAATAGCCACATTCGAACGAATAGAGCAGTGTTTCCGCTCAAAGTGACGTTTTAAGCACGGTATTTAAGGGTTGTTCCCTTGTAATTGATGGTTCTGACCCCATCTTGCGAGCATGGCGCTTGCCACCATGCGCTAGGGTTCTTAAAATCGCCCCTTGAACTTATTATACGCAATCAACACAACGCCCAGCCGCTAGAGGACAATTCATGCAAGTTTCCGTCGAGACGACCTCCCAGATCGAACGCCGTATCACAATTCAGGTGCCGGCTGCCGAAATCGACGAGGCCGTCAGCGCTCGCTTGAAAGACACTGCGAAAAACGTTCGCTTGAATGGTTTTCGCCAAGGCCGGGTGCCGATGGCTGTAGTTCGTCAGCGCTACGGCGATAGTGTACGTAATGAAGTGGTTGGCGAGGTAATGCGTGAGCGTTATGTGCGCGCCATCACTGAAGAGGGTCTTAACCCTGCAGGCTTCCCGCAGATTGAGCCTAAAGTTAATCAAGCGGGTAAAGACCTTGAATTTGTTGCACTGATGGAAGTTTACCCTCAGGTTGAATTGGCTTCGATTGAAGGTGTTGAAGTTGAGCGTCCTGTGGTAACCGTCAGCGATGCAGATGTCGATGAAATGATTGACACGCTGCGTAAGCAAAACGCTGGGTGGGAAGAAGTGGATGCCGCCGCCGCTGATGGTGACCAAGTGACCATCGACTTTCAGGGTTTCCTGGGCGATGAGCCATTTGAAGGCGGAAGCGCTGAAGGTCATGCCCTTGTTATCGGTTCTAACAGCTTTATACCCGGCTTTGAAGAGCAGTTGATTGGCGCTAAAGCAGGTGAAGAAAAAACCATCAGCGTTACCTTCCCTGACGACTACCAGGCTGAGCATCTTGCCGGTAAAGAAGCGACGTTCAAAGTCACCGTCCACAAGGTGAGCACCCAGAAGCTACCTGAGGTTGACGCTGAATTTATCGAGCGTTTCGGTGTGGAAGGCGGTGACGAGTCCCAATTCCGTGCTGAAATTAAGAAAAATATGACCCGTGAAGCGGCTCAGGCGGTTGATAACCGTGTCAAGCAGCAGGTGTTGGATGCGCTGAAAAACGCTAATGAAATCCCCGTGCCTAGCGCCTTGGTTCAGCAAGAGACGGATGGTATGAAGCGTCAGGCTGCCCAGCAGTTTGGTTTAGGCGAAGATTTCGACGTTAGTCAGTTGCCCAACGAATTGTTTGCAGAGCAAGCCAAAGGTCGTGTTCAAGTAGGCCTGTTGCTGGCGGAAGTTATCAAGGCTAACGAGCTAGATGCTGATGATGATGCCATCAAAGCTAAGGTCGAAGAGTTGGCTGAACAGTACCAAGATCCATCAGAGGTTGTTAGTTACTATATGGGTAACGAACAGCTAAAAACCCAGGTGAAGTCTGCCATTCTTGAAGAGAAGGCGGTAGAGAAGCTGCTGGAGCAAACCAATGTCAAAGACGTTGAGATGTCTTATCAGCAAGCGCTAGCGGCTGCTCAACAGCAGGCTGAACAAGATGAGAACGCTGAAGAGGGCGAGCAGGCAAGCGCCTGATCTCATTGAGTAGCGCACCTTTAACGGGTGCGCTTTTCCCTTACCGGACGCAAGGAATCACCCGAATGAGTGAATTTGATATTCAAAACGCCGGCGGTTTAGTGCCCATGGTGGTTGAGCAGAGCGCCAAAGGGGAAAGAGCCTACGATATTTATTCACGTCTGCTAAAAGAGCGTGTCATCTTCCTGGTAGGCCCGGTAGAAGATTACATGGCGAATTTGGTCGTCGCGCAGCTGCTATTTCTTGAGTCGGAAAATCCTGATAAAGATATTCATCTCTATATCAACTCGCCAGGCGGCTCTGTGACAGCGGGTATGTCAATTTACGACACCATGCAGTTTATCAAGCCTGACGTTTCTACCGTATGTATCGGTCAAGCGGCCAGCATGGGCGCGCTGCTGCTGACAGCCGGTGCGGCTGGCAAGCGCTACTGCTTGCCCAACTCTCGGGTAATGATCCATCAGCCGCTAGGTGGTTATCAGGGGCAAGCGTCGGATATTGAAATCCACACCCGTGAGATATTGGGTATCCGCGAGAAGTTAAACCAGATTTTGGCGCATCACACAGGCCAAGATATCGAGACAGTTGCCAGTGATACTGATCGCGACAACTTTATGAGCGCTCATAAAGCCAAAGAATATGGCTTGATTGACGCAGTGCTGGATAAGCGCCCTACATCCTGATAGCGTGATAGGATTCTGCTTTTCTAACGAGCTTTTCCGGCGGCGTAAGCCGCCGCAGTGATAGAGGTACGCGAATGGCCGACGGCAAAGGCAAGGACGAAGGTGGTAAGCTGCTTTACTGTTCGTTTTGCGGTAAAAATCAAAACGAAGTACGTAAACTAATTGCAGGCCCGTCCGTATATATCTGCGATGAGTGTGTCGACTTATGTAATGACATCATTCGCGAGGAAGTTCTCGAAGCCGATGCCGAGAGCGATGAGGAGCGTTTACCTACGCCCCGCGAAATACGTCACACATTAGACGACTACGTCATCGGGCAAGATCGCGCCAAAATGGTGCTTTCTGTAGCGGTTTATAACCACTACAAGCGCTTAAAAGCAGACGTACGTGATGGCGATGTGGAGCTAGGTAAATCTAATATTCTGCTCATTGGTCCTACCGGTAGTGGTAAAACGCTGCTAGCAGAAACCATGGCGCGGCTATTAAATGTGCCTTTCACCATTGCTGATGCAACAACATTAACGGAAGCAGGCTACGTGGGTGAGGATGTCGAAAACATCATCCAGAAGTTGCTCCAGAAGTGTGATTACGACGTCGAAAAAGCTGAGCGCGGAATTGTCTACATCGATGAGATAGATAAAATTTCACGCAAATCTGATAACCCATCCATTACACGGGACGTATCAGGTGAAGGTGTACAGCAGGCGCTGCTTAAGCTAATTGAAGGTACGACCGCCTCTGTGCCGCCGCAAGGTGGCCGTAAGCACCCGCAGCAAGAGTTTGTTCAGGTAAACACGGGTAATATTCTGTTTATCGTAGGTGGTGCGTTTGCTGGTTTGGATAAGGTTATTCGTGATCGCGCTGAGAAAGGCGGCATTGGCTTTAACGCCAGCGTGAAGAGTAAAGAGTCCTCGCGTGGTGTTGGCGAGCTGCTTGCGGATGTTGAGCCAGAAGATTTAGTGAAATTTGGGTTAATACCCGAATTCGTAGGTCGACTTCCGGTAATAGCAACGCTCACCGAGCTAACCGAAGATGCACTGGTACAGATTCTGACCGAGCCCAAGAACTCGCTTGTGAAGCAGTATGCCAAGCTCTTCGAAATGGAAGATGTCACACTTGAATTTAGGGATGATGCACTGCGCTCAGTAGCGGCTAAGGCAATGGAGCGTAAAACCGGTGCCCGTGGTCTGCGTTCTATTCTTGAGTCTGTCCTGCTTGACACTATGTATGAGATTCCTTCGCTGGAAGGTGTCAGCAAAGTGGTTATTGACGAGTCTGTAATTGCAGGAGAAAGCGAGCCACTGTTGCTCTACTCCCAAGAGGAAGCTCGCGTTGATGGCACTGATGGCTAGCCAGTTGGCTTGCACTGCGGCCTAGCATATGTCGCTTGTGTTGAACCAGGGGGTCGCCTAGGCGACCCCCTGCTATTAGGCATAGTACATTTTTGTGACATGCTTTTAGTATAGTGCTTTTACATAGTGTTCTTGTACAATGTTTGTGCAAGTGCTTTTCATGCTGTGAGGTGCTTGTTCAAGTACCCTTAAAGTACACATCCGATTTTGAGGAACGTCTGCGATGCAGCAGAACGCCGAACAGACACAATGTCTACCCCTGTTGCCACTGCGGGATGTCGTTGTTTACCCGCAAATGGTCATCCCTCTTTTTGTTGGCCGTGAAAAATCTATCCAAGCCTTGGAAGCGGCGATGGAGGCCGACAAGCGTGTACTGCTGGTGGCTCAGCGCGAGGCTTCTCAGGATGATCCGGACAACGCAGACCTTTACGCCATGGGGACTGTGGCGGATATTATGCAGTTGCTTAAATTGCCAGACGGCACCGTAAAGGTGCTTATTGAGGGTAGTTTTCGAGCTGATGTTGTCACTATTGAAGAAAATGAAGCAGGTTATACTCAGGCCCATTTAGTGGCGCGTGAAAGTGAACCGCTTACCAGTCGCGAGCAAGAAGCGCTGGTGCGCGTGCTGCTAAATCAATTTGAGCAGTACGTAAAACTATCCAAAAAAGTCCCCAACGAAGTTCTTAACTCCCTTTCGGGGATTGAAGACCCGAGCCGTTTGGTGGATACCATCTGCGCTCATTTGTCGCTGAAAATTGGTGACAAACAAGAGCTACTAGAGATGGATCGTGTGCGGGATCGCATCGAACATCTGATGGCGCTAATTGAGTCTGAAATCGATTTGCTTCAAGTCGAGAAGCGCATTCGTTCTCGCGTCAAAGAGCAGATGGAAAAGACCCAGCGTGAGTACTACCTGAATGAACAGATGAAAGCCATCCAGAAAGAGATGGGTGAGCTGGATAATGTTCCTAATGAGACGGAAAAGTACGAGCAGGCCATCCAGACTTCAGGTATGCCCAAAGAGGCGGCTGAAAAAGCGACTCAAGAGCTTAATAAGCTTAAGATGATGGCAACTAACTCCGCCGAAGCTACTGTCGTGCGGTCTTATCTCGACTGGCTAATTGCTGTTCCCTGGAAAAAGCGCACGCGGGTAAAGCATGACTTGGTAAAAGCTCAGCAAGTGCTTGATGAGGATCACTACGGCCTGGAAGAGGTCAAGGCGCGTATACTGGAGTATTTGGCGGTACAGAAGCGCGTACGCAAGATGAAAGGCCCTGTGCTGTGTTTAGTGGGGCCGCCTGGTGTGGGTAAGACTTCTCTGGGGCAGTCCATTGCGCGAGCGACCAATCGTAAATATGTGCGCTTGGCGTTAGGGGGGGTGCGCGATGAATCAGAGATTCGTGGCCACCGGCGTACTTATATCGGGTCGCTACCCGGTAAATTGATGCAGCGAATGAGTCGTGCAGGTGTGAAGAACCCGCTATTCTTACTTGATGAAGTGGATAAACTGGGTATGGATCATCGTGGTGACCCCGCGTCAGCGCTTTTGGAAGTTCTCGACCCTGAACAAAATAATAGCTTTAGTGATCATTACTTAGAGCTTGATTACGATCTCTCCGAAACGTTGTTTATCTGTACGGCCAACTCGATGAATATCCCCGGTCCGCTGCTTGACCGTATGGAGATTATTCGTCTGCCGGGTTACACCGAAGATGAGAAGCTTGCCATCGCCAAACGCTACTTGTTGCCCAAGCAACTGGAAGCTAATGGTCTCAAAGATGCCGAGCTGGCACTGCAGGATGACGCGTTATTAGAACTAGTGCGTTACTACACGCGTGAAGCGGGTGTGCGTGAATTAGAGCGCCAAATCGCAAAAGTATGTCGAAAGGTGCTGCGCGAACGTCTAGAGGCGGAGCGGGTCTCTCAAGAGCAGAAAGGTAGCAAATTACAAGCGGGCCAAGAGCTGTCCGCTGAAGAGATCGAAGCCTATGCGGGCGTACGCCGCTATAGCTACGGACTAGCAGAGAAAGCGAACCAAGTGGGGCGTGTAACTGGGCTTGCCTGGACCTCCGTGGGGGGTGAGCTGCTCAATATTGAGTCTGTAGTGACGCCTGGTAAAGGCCGCATTAATAAAACGGGTTCGCTTGGCGACGTGATGAAAGAGTCGGTCAGCGCTGCTCAAACGGTGGTCAAGGCGCGTGCGCATGAGTACGGGATCGACCCCCAGCGGTTTGAGACCGAAGATCTTCATATACACGTTCCGGAAGGTGCGACACCGAAGGACGGACCAAGTGCTGGTATTGCCATGGTGACAGCGATTGTCTCGGCCTATACTCAGCGTGCGGTGCGCTGTGATGTTGCCATGACAGGTGAGGTTAACCTGCGTGGAGAAGTATTGCCTATCGGCGGGTTAAAGGAGAAATTGCTGGCAGCTCGTCGCGGTGGTATAAAGACCGTCTTAATTCCTGAGGAAAATCGTCGAGATCTCAAGGAAGTACCGGAAAATATCAAAGGTGCACTTGATATTCGTCCCGTACAATGGATAGATGAGGTGTTAGCGGTAGCGCTTGTGAACAATCAAGTCGATGAAGGTGCCTCGTTAAAAGGTACTGATAAGTCTTTTAGTTCGAATGCCGTAGTCAGCACGCATTAAGCATTAGGGCTCTTTGGAGCTTTAATATTACGTAATAAGTTTGCCCATTGCCGTGTGCAAAGGGCATTCTGCGGCTCGGTCGCTTGACAGGTGTTTCAAGGCATTGCTATAAAACGCAGCTATGCTTTGAGGTTGTAGTACCCGGTGATCGCGCCGTTCAGAGCCATTTTTTGAAACAGTTAAGGGGTGAAGTGTGAATAAGTCCGAGCTGATTGAAGCTATTGCCGCGTCTGCTGATATTCCTAAAGCAGCGGCAACCCGCGCATTGGATGCCATGGTGGAGTCTGTCACCGATAGCCTCAAAAAAGGCGAGAGTGTTTCACTGGTAGGCTTTGGTACTTTCGCGATTAAAGAGCGCGCTGCACGTACAGGCCGGAACCCACAAACGGGTCAGCCAATTCAAATCAGCGCTGCTAAGGTTCCCAGCTTTAAAGCCGGAAAAGCGCTGAAAGACGCCGTCAACTAATTGGCGCGTTTGTTGTAATCTAATGGGCGCATCGCATCCGCGATGCGCCCATGTTATTTTCTAGCCCGTTATTTGGGGCGATGGTTTTTGCTGTAATAATCTGAGGCTAGCATGCTGCAAAGTATTCGAGATGGCTCCAGAAGCTGGGGTGCCAAAATAATCATCGGTGTTATGGTGGCTGCCATGGCACTGTTCGGTATTGAGTCGCTGTTCAGCGTATTCGGCAGTGATCCTAATGAAGTAGCAAGCGTCAATGGCGAGCCGATCATGCGTCAGCAGGTTGAGCTTGAGGTTCAGCGCGCATTACGCTCTGGTCAAGTGCCGCCGGAACAAGAGCGTGCTTTGCGTAATGAAATGCTTGATCAGCTGATTACTCAAAAGCTGTTGACCCAGTATGCAGAGGATGGCGGGTTCTATGTGTCGGATGCCCAGTTAGACCAGATGATTATTGGTCTACCTGAATTCCATGATCAGGATGGCCGCTTCTCATCTGAAGTTTTTCGTAACCGTTTGGCCGGAGCGGGCTATACACCGCTCTCATTCCGAGAAGAGCTCCGGGTAGATATTAAGCGCCAGCACCTTCAGCAAGGTTTAGCATTTAGTGACTTTAGCTTAGCCAGTGAGCAGGAGCGTTTGGCAGAACTGCAGCGCCAGCAGCGTAGCTTCCGTTATTCAATGCTAAGTGCCAATGATGTTGAGCTAGACATCCAAGTTACTGAAGAGCAGATGCAGGCGTATTACGATGCCAATCAGTCACGCTTTGAGCGTCCCGAACAGGTGCGTGTTGAGTATGTGATGATTGATCGTCAGGAAATGGCTGCGGGACGTGATGTCGATGAAGATGCCTTGCGGGCGGCATGGCGCGAACAGAATCGAAACGCTGATCGCCAAGTGTCCCATATTATGGTGACGTTTGGCGGAGATCGCAGCCGTGAAGAAGCCCAGGAACGCGCGGAGGAAGCGTTGCAGGCTTTGGAAGAGGGAGATACCTTCGCTGAAACGGCTTTACGCTACTCCGATGATACTGCCAGTGCAGAAGAGGGTGGCGACTTAGGCGTGATTAGTCGTGGTTTCTTTGGTGATGCCTTTGACGAGGCTGCTTTTGCGCTGAGCGAAGGTGAAACGTCTCAACTGGTAGAAATGGACGGCGCTTTCCATATTTTGCAGGTGACGGGCATAGCAGCGCCAACGTTTGAAGAACAGCGCGATGCGCTTCAGCAGGAAGTAGCGCTGCGTGAAGTGAACGATGACTTTAATCGCCAGGTTCAGCGCTTAATTGACGAAAGTTTTGCGGCTGATGATCTGGAAAGCGTAGCAGATGACCTTGGTTTGATGCTCAATCAGACAGACTGGCTAGCCCGCGGTGAAGGCGAGGGTGCGTTATCCGAACCGGGAGTGCTGGATGAAGCATTCAGTGCTGACGTGCTTGAAGAGGGTTATAACAGCGAAGTGATCGAACTTGACGACGATCGTCGTCTGGTACTTCGCGTCGCCGAGCATCGTGAACCTACCCGTCTAGATTTGGATGATGTGCGCGACGAAGTCGAAAGTGCTGTCGCTGCACAGCAGCGTCAAGAAGCGCTTCAGGACGAGGCTGCGCGTATTATTTCAGCGCTAGAGTCAGGTAGCGAGGTAGATGTTTCATGGCTTGAGGCTGCTAATGTATCGCGGCAGTCTGATACTACATTGCCACAAGCGCTGGTGCAGGAGGTGTTTCGCATGCCTCGTCCTCAAGAAGGGCAAAGTATCTTTCGTGCGATAGCGTTACCGCAAGGTGTGGCGGTGGTCGCATTGGACAGCGTG
Source organism: Halomonas sp. GFAJ-1 (assembly GCF_000236625.2). NCBI lineage: Bacteria > Pseudomonadati > Pseudomonadota > Gammaproteobacteria > Oceanospirillales > Halomonadaceae > Halomonas > Halomonas sp. GFAJ-1. Next base: position 81,823 of record NZ_AHBC01000022.1, on the reverse strand, counting down.
TCTACCGGAGAGGTGGATGAGCAGATAACCTCTTTTGTGGCGCAAATGGCCGAACAGCTTCGCTCGCAATCAGTCATCCAGGGGTTGATTGATGACCTTCGCAGTAATGCTGATATTGAGCGATAAATATTCAATAGCACCAAAACTAAATAGCTTTAAAACTGAAAAAGCCGATCATGTGATCGGCTTTTTTACTGCATTTTTTTACTGCTACTAACGATAGCTATGGCGGGGAGTGCAGTGCGAACTGGCGAAGCACGGGCATGGCATGGTGTTCAGGTGTTTGCTCAATGATTACATCCCAACCGTGCTGGTTATCCCAGTCACCGAGAACAAACCGTTTAGCCGGCACGTCCTCCACCGTTATGTCATGCACTTTCGGGCGGTGTGTATGGCCGTGAATCATGGTCGATACGCCAAAACGTGCCATCAGCCGCACTACTTCATCATGGGTAACATCCATGATCTCTTCAGCCTTGTTAGCGTTAGCATCCCCCGACTGCATGCGTAAGCTTTTAGCGAGCTCAGAGCGCTGTTCCAGGGGAAGCGCTAATATTTGCGCTTGCCACTGTGGGTCTCGAGATTGTTGGCGAAACTCCATATAGGCCTCATCTCTCGTGCATAAGCTATCGCCATGGAGAATGAGCACGGGTACGCCTTGAAGCTCAACTGCCTGGGCTTCGGGCAGTAAGTTCCCCTGGCAGGCATTAATAAAGCGCTCCCCGATTAAAAAGTCACGGTTGCCATGCAGGAAGTTGACGGCCGTTCCATTGCTGCTAAGCGCTCGTAACCGCTGGATTACGTCATGGGCGATTACGCTCAGGGGGTGCGGCGTGTCGAGCAGGTCATCGCCGATCCAAGCATCAAATAGGTCGCCCAAAATATATAGGGCGTCTGCCCCCGTGGCAGTTTGTTCTAAATAGCGATAAAACCCTTGGTTAATCTCAGGTGTCTCGCTACTCAGGTGCATGTCGGCTACCAACAAAGTACGCATAAGACTCCCGGCGTTTTATTCTGCTTCTTTCACGTACGCACGCTCAATGATCACATCTTCAGCGGGTACGTCCGCATGCATGCCACGGCGGGTAGTGTTAACGCCTTTGATAGCGTTGACTACGTCCATTCCGTCGACCACTTCACCAAATACAGCGTAACCCCAGCCTTGAAGGCTCTTGCCGCTATGGTTTAGGAAGCTATTGTTGCCCACATTAATAAAAAACTGTGCAGTGGCAGAGTGTGGGTCTTGGGTGCGCGCCATAGCGAGCGTGCCTTCGGTATTTTGCAGGCCGTTATCGGCTTCGTTTTCAATAGGATCGCGGGTCGGCTTTTGATTAAACTCTTGGTCGAAACCGCCGCCCTGCACCATGAAACCATCGATGACGCGATGAAAGAGCGTGCCGTCGTAAAATCCTTCGCGCACATATTGCTCAAAGTTAGCAGCGCTAACGGGCGCTTTTTCATGATTAAGCGCAATAGTGATGTCACCGTGGTTGGTCTGTAATACGATCATAGATAAATTCCTGTTCAATAAAGGCGTTCGCCTTGGCGCTGTGCATCGGCGTCACGTTATAATAGCGGTTTTGCCCGGCGCCGCGAAGCGCTAACCCTATTAGCGTAGGCATCGGTTGCCTAGCACGCCATCCACCATGAGGTTATCAACACCACCATGACCAACGAGACCACCCCTGCGCCGAACTTCATCCGCAACCAAGTACGCGAGGAAATTGAGGGCGGCCAGGTCAGTAAAATTGTCACGCGCTTTCCCCCCGAGCCTAATGGCTTTCTGCATATCGGTCACGCTAAGTCGATCTGCCTAAATTTCGGGTTGGCGGAGCAGTTGGGTGGTGAGTGTCACCTACGTTTTGACGACACCAACCCGGCGAAAGAAGAGCAAGCGTATATTGATGCCATTCAGGAAGATGTCAGTTGGCTGGGTTTTGAGTGGGCTGGCCCGGTACGCTTTGCATCAGATTACTTCGACCAGCTCTATATCTGGGCGCAGCACTTAATCCGTGAGGGCAAAGCGTATGTTGACGATTTATCGCCGGACGAAATCCGCGAGTATCGCGGTACCTTAACTGAACCTGGCAAGCCAAGCCCTTACCGCGAGCGTAGCGTTGAAGAGAACCTTGATCTGCTTGAGCGGATGCGTATCGGCGAGTTTGCAGAAGGTGGAAAAGTGCTGCGCGCTAAAATTGATATGGCGTCTCCCAATATTAATTTGCGCGACCCGATCCTCTATCGCGTTCGGCACGCCCACCATCATCAAACTGGGGATAAGTGGAAAATCTACCCCTCTTACGATTTCACCCATGGCCAATCAGATGCTATCGAGGGCATTACCCACTCAATCTGCACGTTGGAATTTGAAGATCACCGCCCGCTTTATGAGTGGTTTTTAAACAACCTTCCAGTGCCAGCGAAACCGCGCCAAATTGAGTTCGCCCGCCTGAATCTTGATTACACGCTAACCTCTAAGCGCAAGTTGAAGCTATTGGTTGATGAGCGCATTGTCGATGGGTGGGACGACCCGCGTATGCCGACAATTTCCGGTATGCGCCGTCGTGGCTACACACCAGCCTCAATTCGTAAGTTCTGTGAAATGATCGGTGTTACCCGGGCTGACGGTGGCTTGGTTGATATCGCCATGCTGACCCATGCGATTCGCTCAGACCTTGAGGACAATGCTCCGCGTGGTATGTGTGTGCTAAAACCGCTTAAGGTGGTGTTGACCAACGTTCCGGAAGACCATGAAGAAGTCTACGAAGTGCCGGGACATCCCGCGCGGGATGATATGGCCGTGCGTAAAGTGCCGTTTGGCCGCGAGCTTTACATCGACCATGATGACTTTATGGAAGATGCCCCTAAAAAGTTCTTCCGCCTAGCGCCGGGGAAAGAAGTGCGGTTGCGCAATAGCTATGTGATTCGCTGCGATGATGTGATTAAGGACGCAGCGGGCGAGGTGACCGAGCTGCACTGCTCAGTAGATTTCGATACCCTGGGCAAAAACCCAGAAGGGCGCAAAGTGAAAGGCGTCATTCATTGGGTGAGCGCGGCCCACGGTGTGCCCATGGAAGTTCGCTTGTATGAAAACCTGTTCTTAGTTGAGCAGCCGGATCGTGACAAAGATGTCGACTTCCTAGAGCACCTCAACCCTGAGTCTCTGACGGTTTGTCAGGCGATTGGTGAGCCTAGTTTGGCCGATGCGGCCCCCGAAGATCGTTTTCAGTTTGAGCGGATGGGGTATTTTTGTGCCGACCGTCACGCCTCCAAACCAGGACAGCCGGTGTTTAACCGGACCGTAGGATTAAAAGATAGCTGGGCGAAAATCAAACAGAAGGGTTAAGGAATAGTCATATGCAGATTTACAATACGCTGACACGCCGCAAAGAACCGTTTACCCCGCTCGTCGCGGGTAAAGTAAGCATGTATGTCTGTGGTATGACGGTGTATGACTATTGTCACCTTGGTCACGCACGAGTCATGGTGGCCTTTGATGTAATTACCCGCTATCTTCGCCATCGCGGTTACGATGTTACCTACGTTCGCAATATCACCGATATAGACGACAAAATCCTTAAGCGCGCTGACGAGAACGGAGAAACGATCAGCGCGCTGACGGAGCGTATGATTGATGCAATGCACGATGATGAAGCGCGCCTAAACGTGCTGCCACCGAGCAGGGAGCCACGCGCTACGGGGCATATTGGCGATATCATCGCGATGATCGAAACACTCATTGATAAAGGCTTTGCTTACCCTGCTAAAAATGGCGATGTCTATTACCGAGTGCGGAAATTTGCGAACTACGGCAAGCTGAATAATCGTCAGCTCGACGATATGCGCTCGGGCGCACGGGTGGACGTGGATGTTCATAAAGAAGATCCGCTCGACTTCGTGCTATGGAAAGCCGCCAAGCCTACTGAGGCACACTGGCCCTCGCCATGGGGAGATGGGCGTCCTGGCTGGCATATCGAGTGCTCTGCCATGTCGACCTGCTGCTTAGGTGATACTTTCGATATTCACGGTGGCGGTCCCGACCTCACGTTTCCTCACCACGAAAATGAAATTGCCCAGTCTGAGGCGGCTACCGGCAAAACCTACGTTAATACGTGGATGCACGCAGGCGCTGTGCGGGTTAATCAGGAAAAGATGTCAAAATCCTTAGGCAACTTTTTCACTATCCGTGACGTGCTGGCAGAGCACGATCCAGAGGTTGTGCGTTATCTGTTAGTGGCCAGCCACTACCGTAGCGCGATTAATTATTCGGTGGATTCACTGGTCGAGGCACGTAAATCGTTGACGCGGTTTTATACGGCACTGGAGGGCGTAGAGGTACAGGAAAGTGTAGGTGAAGAGTTACAGCAGGCGCCAACCAGTGAGGTCGCGTTTATCGCCAGCAAAGAAGAAGTTGCTGCTTATAGCGAACGCTTCACGACGGCGATGGATGATGATTTCAACACACCTGAAGCACTGGCGGTGCTGTTTGATTTAGCCCGTGAGGTTAATCGTGCGAAAGGTGAGTCCCCTCAAAAAGCTCTGCTTCTTGCACTTGAGCTTAAGCGTTTAGCCAGCGTGCTGGGCTTGCTACAGCAGTCGCCCGACACCTTTTTAAAGGGGGCGCAGCAGCACGGCGTTGCGCTAAGCGAGACCGAGATTGAAGCTAAAATTGCCCAGCGCAAAGAGGCTAAAGCCAGTAAAGATTTTGCGCAAGCAGACGCGATCCGCGACGAGTTGGCAGCGCTTGGTATTATTCTAAAAGACTCTCGGGAAGGAACCACGTGGGTTATTGAAGCGCCTCAATAAATCGCAACGTTCAGACGCCGCGAGAGCGGCGTCTGACTTCAACGCAGATGGCTCTTATACTGAAGTGACTGCAAAAGCCGCTTATGAAAAGGACAACTAAGATGCGCTATGTCATGAAACCTATACTCGCCGCTGGCTTATCAGCCCTGGTTTTCTCGGCGGCTAACGCCAGTGATCCGGTTGTCGTTTCTTCCAAGATAGATACGGAAGGATCGGTGCTGGGTGAGTTAATCATTCAAACCTTAGAACGTAACGACATTGCTACTCAAGACCGTTTGCAGCTTGGGGGCACTAGCGTAGTACGTAGTGCGCTACAAGCCGGCGAAATTGATCTTTACCCTGAATATACCGGTAACGGTGCGTTTTTCTTCGATATGACCGATAGCCCGGTGTGGAACAGTGCTGAAGATGCCTACCAAACGGTTAAAGAGCGTGATGCGGAGCAAGGGCTTGTCTGGCTGCAGCCCGCGAGTGCCAATAATACCTGGGCGATGAGTGTTCGAGAAGATGTGGCCACAGCTCATGAGCTGGTCACCCTGGACGATCTTGCCGAATATTTAGCCGAAGGTGGAGTGTTTAAATTTGCCGCCAGCGCGGAGTTTGTCGAATCTGAACAAGCGCTTCCGGCCTTTCAAGAAGCCTATGGGTTCGAGCTAAGCGGCGATCAATTGCTAGTGCTATCCGGCGGTAACACGGCAGCGACAATGCGCGCCGCTGCGCAGCAAACGAGTGGTGTCAATGCGGCGATGACCTATGGTACTGATGGTGGTTTGAGTGCGCTTGGCTTGGTGGTGCTGGAAGACTCCAGAGGCGTACAGCCGGTTTATCAACCCGCCCCTGTTGTGCGTGCAGGCGTCTTAGAGGCGCATCCCCGTATTGAAGCGCTGCTTAACGATGTGTTTGCGACGCTGGATTTAGTCACGCTGCAGTCCTTAAATGCTGACGTAGCGGTTAATGGCTTATCGCCTAACCAAGTGGCACGTGATTACCTTGATAGCTTGGATGACTAATGAATGCCGTTAACTGATGCGCTGCCCATCGCTAAGCTGAATCAGCGCATATGGCACCCTAATGCGGTGCTGTTGAGTTTAAGCCTAGTGATGTTGGCGGTTATCTGGCTGTTAAACCCGGTCAGTGTTGCTCCCAACCGAATTGTACCAGGTACCTCTTACCACCTATTAGACGCAGTGGGGTGGTTTGGGGCGCTACTCATCTCATTATTGATAAGTGCGCTGGCTGCATTGGCGCTGCTTCCAACGCAGGCTAACTACCGGGCAATGTTGGCACTAGTAATTGTCATGCTGTTACTTATGCCGTTTGGCCTGATGGTCGCTAGTCATTGGTTAGTAGACCCTGATCTCCCTCAAGCGCGTTTAAGCATTGGCGCCGCTTCCTGGTCGCTGCTGTTTATACTGTTACTCTGCCTGGTAGAGCTACGTCTTCGGCTGGGTTTGTCTCGACTTGCGACCACGCTGTTATTGAGCTGCGTGGGTGTTGTGTGGTGGTTGAGTGCTTCGTTGTGGCTGCAGAATATGGCGCTGGTGCAGGAATTTCAGGCCCGTGAGCAGCAGTTTTGGCGCGCCACGCTTCAACATATTCATTTAGTCAGCACGGCGGTGGGGGTGAGCGTTGTGGCAGGTTTGCTGTTAGCAATGCTAATGCGACGCTATGCCAAGCTACAAAAAATTGCTTTTTCTCTGCTGAGTTTTTTACAAACCATTCCCAGTATCGCACTATTTGGCCTGCTACTGGCGCCTCTGGCATGGGTAGCGGCTAACCTTCCGTTTTTAGCAAAGCTCGGGGTGAGTGGAATTGGTACCACGCCCGCGTTAATCGCGCTGATCACATACAGTTTATTGCCTATGGTGCGTAATACTTACATCGCGCTGGAAGAGGTAAGTAGTGACACCTTGGAAGCGGCTAAAGCGATGGGAATGCGCAGTAGCCAACGCTTTTGGCAGGTACGCTTTCCTTTGGCCTTGCCGGTGCTGTTAGAGGGCGTACGTATTACCACTGTCCAAGCGATAGGCTTAACCGCAGTAGCGGCATTGATTGGTGCAGGAGGGCTGGGCACCTTTATTTTTCAGGGACTAGGCCAGGCTGCGATGGATATGGTGCTACTTGGTGCTCTCCCTATTTTATTACTAGCGTTGGTCGTTGACGCTGGCTTAGGGGCGTTGGCCGACGCGCTGCGTCCCGGAGGACATGAATGATAGAGCTTTCCCATGTATCAAAGCACTTTGGTGAAGAAGCCGCCGTTGATGATATATCGCTGCGTGTTGCCAAGGGAAAGTTCTGTGCGTTGGTCGGTACCTCTGGCTGTGGTAAGTCCACCACCCTACGTATGATTAACCGCCTCATCGAACATAGCGCAGGCGACATCCTGCTTGACGGTCAGGCTATCCAGAGTTACGACCCCGTAAAGCTTCGCCGACGTATTGGTTATGTCATCCAAAGTACCGGACTTTTCCCCCACTGGACGGTCGCGCGTAATATTGGTTTGGTACCCAGGCTTTTGAAGTGGCCGCGTGACGAGGTCACCGCGCGAGTAGAAGAACTCATGGGAATGCTGGGTCTGCCGATAGAAGAGTTTGCCCATAAATATCCTCATCAGCTGTCGGGAGGCCAGGCTCAGCGTGTGGGCGTTGCCCGGGCGTTAGCCGCCAATCCTGATATTCTATTAATGGATGAGCCGTTTGGCGCCCTTGATCCTATCACCCGTGAAAAACTTCAGGATGAAATGGTCAAGCTTCAGGCGCGCCTGCATAAAACAGTGGTGTTCGTGACCCACGATATGGATGAGGCCCTAAAGCTTGCCGATCATTTAGTGGTGATGCGCAACGGACGAATTGTCCAACAGGGAACGCCGCTGGCGCTATTGCAGCACCCGGAAGACCCTTTCGTCGATTCGCTGCTAGGGGGGCTTGAGCGGGGCCTGAAACAGGCAGCGCTGACCCGAGTGAAAGATCACATGACCTCTCTTGGGCAAAGCCTACCGGCTCAGTCGCGAGTGCCTGCTGAGTACTCTCTCCGTCAGGCGCTTTCCATGATGCTGCGCGACCATTGTGACCGGCTTACGGTGGTAGACCAGCAAGATATGCCGATCGGAGAGCTCTCGTTGCGAAAAATTGTTAAAGAAGCGCAGCTAGATAAGGTTAGTGCACGCGATGCTTACTAGTCGGCGTATTGAGCCTTCATCAAACGCTCACCATGGGTGGGTGTTACCCCTTATTTGGGGCGTGCTGTTAGTTGCTGCTGTGTTAGTTATGCCCTATCTGGAGAGCGTGTTCCGCTGGTTGGAGCCTGATGCACGTCAGGTCATATATCGCCGGGCTGAGTTTTCTAATCTATTAGGTCGCCACTTATTGGTGGTGGGGGTCGCAGCGGTGGTCACGGTCTTAGTGGGGGTGCTGGCAGGAATTGCGGTTACCCGCAAACGTGGGCAAGATTTTTTACCGCTAGTTGGGCAGTTAGCTTCCATCGGGCAGACGTTTCCGCCTGTGGCTGTATTGGCGCTAGCAGTGCCTACGCTGGGCTTTGGTACGCTGCCTATTATCGTCGCGCTGATGCTTTATGGGCTGCTGCCTATTGTGCGTAATACCTTGGCGGGTCTCCAGGGGGTAAGCGCTGATATCAAACAGGCAGCGCTTGCCATGGGCATGACTCCCTGGCAAGTATTGCATCGCGTTGAGCTGCCCTTAGCCGCACCCGTGATACTGGCGGGTGTTCGAACATCGGTAACGATTAACATCGCAACCGCTGCCTTAGGCGCGACGGTGGGTGCCAGTAACTTAGGTGACCCCATTATTGCCGGCATTGTGAATGGCAATATGGCCTATGTAGTGCAGGGGGCCTTGCTCATAGCACTGCTAGCGTTGACAGTGGACAGCCTCTTCGATGCTTACCAACAAACCCTACGTTCCCGCCTTTCTGCGTCTTAAGTTGTATCCCCTAAAGTAGCCTACTGAGTTAATGTCCTTGTGTTGCGTTGATCGCTGTCAGATAAATCCACTGGCATAAAAGGTCAGCACCGACAACACTGCCCTCAAAAGGGGCAAAACAAGGATAATAATGATGACACAGTACGTACATCAGCCGCTCTTCTTGACCGGTGACGAGTTTACAATTGACACTTTTAGTTTGCTCGACCCAGAGGGCGAGCTTTATGAAGGTGCCAGTGAGCCAGCCCTTGAGCGTGACCACGCGAGACGGCTCTATCAAGCGATGCTAGCAACCCGCATTCTTGATGAACGCATGCTAGCCGCTCAGCGCCAGGGGCGGCTTAGTTTCTACATGCAGTGCACGGGTGAGGAGGCAGCCGTCGTCGGGGCAACTGCCGCACTTAACGACGCTGATATGATCATGGCGCAATATCGTGAGCAGGGCGCTTTGATGTACCGCGGCTTCTCCATTGACGAATTCATGAACCAGCTCTTTGGTAACGAGCTGGATTATGGAAAGGGTCGGCAAATGCCGATCCACTATGGCTCGCGCAAGCTGCACTACATGACGATTTCCTCCCCCCTTGCTACGCAAATTCCTCAGGCGACTGGCTATGCTTACGGCCAAAAACTGGCGGGGGATGGCCACTGCACGCTGACCTTCTTTGGCGAAGGCGCCGCCTCTGAAGGGGATTTTCACGCCGCACTCAATATGGCCTCGGTGCATCAAGTGCCAGTGATTTTCTTCTGCCGTAACAACGGTTATGCCATTTCGACGCCTTCTACGGAACAGTTCGCCGCCGATGGAATTGCGCCGCGGGCATTCGGCTACCACATGCATGTTATTCGTGTGGACGGTAATGATGCACTAGCGGTGTTTGAAGCGACTACCCAGGCCCGTAAAATTGCCGTAGAGAAAAACCAGCCTGTGTTGATTGAGGCAATGTCCTATCGGCTTGCGGCTCACTCTTCCTCTGATGACCCTTCCGGCTATCGCTCGAAGGAGGAAGAAGAGATATGGAGAGCGAAAGACCCACTGCTGCGCCTGCAAAAGTGGCTCGTTAAAAAGGGCTGGTGGAGTGAAGAAGAGGAGGCTGCCCAGCAAGAGAGCCTGCGAAGAGAGGTGCTCGACACCCTGAAACGAGCTGAAAAACGCCCGCCGCCGCCGCTGGACTCATTGATTAGCGATGTCTACGCCGATGTCACCCCCGCGCTACAACGTCAGCTAGACCAGCTCAAGCGTCATATTCGTCGCTACCCAGACGCGTACCCGAAAGGTGCCAAGTCTCTTGACCTGGATGTTGATACGGCCACTGATTCCCAGGGGGATGCGTAAAATGCCTACGATGAATATGTTACAGGCGATTAATAACGCCCTTGATATCGCCATGGCCGAAGATGAAAAAGTGATCTGCTTTGGTGAAGACGTCGGGGTATTTGGTGGGGTTTTTCGTGCCACCAGCCATTTACAGGAAAAATATGGCAAAGCTCGCTGTTTCAACACGCCGCTGGTGGAGCAGGGAATCATCGGCTTTGCTAACGGCTTAGCCGCACAAGGCTCGGTGCCCGTTGCGGAAATTCAGTTTGCCGATTATATCTTTCCTGCGTTTGACCAAATTGTTAATGAAACAGCCAAGTTCCGATATCGGTCGGGAGATTTGTTTAACGTAGGCGGTTTAACCATCCGCACGCCCTACGGCGGCGGTATTTCAGGCGGTCTCTATCACTCGCAATCTCCAGAAGCGTACTTCACGCATACGCCAGGCCTGAAAGTGGTGGTGCCCCGCAACCCCTATCAAGCTAAAGGGTTGTTGTTGGCGGCTATTCGCGACCCAGACCCCGTGCTTTTTCTTGAGCCTAAGCGACTCTACCGTGCAGCGGTAGGCGACGTGCCGGAAGAGGATTATCAACTGCCGATAGGTGAAGCTGAGATTGTCAAAGAGGGCAGTGACATCACGCTAGTGGGCTGGGGCGCGCAGATGGAGGTTATTGGTAAAGCCGCAGAGCTTGCCGAAGAGCAAGGTATTTCCTGTGAGGTTATTGACCTAAGATCCCTGCTGCCGTGGGACGAAGATACGGTGGCGGAGTCAGTGCTCAAAACCGGACGCTTGATTGTTAGCCACGAAGCCCCCTTAACCGGCGGCTTTGCAGGAGAAATTGCTGCGACCATTCAAGAGCGTTGTTTTCTCTATCTGGAATCGCCCATTTCACGGGTGACTGGGCTGGATACGCCATTCCCGCTAGTGCTGGAAAAAGAGTATCTGCCCGACCATCTGAAAATTTTTGAAGCGATTCGCGAAAGCGTTAACTTTTAGCGCCAGGGAGAAAAATAATGAGCGATTTTATGCTGCCGGATATCGGTGAAGGCATTGTTGAGTGCGAAGTCGTTGAATGGCGCGTTGCTGAAGGTGATCGAATTGAAGAAGACCAGCCAATTGTTGAGGTAATGACCGACAAAGCGCTGGTAGAGATTACTGCACCAGAGCCAGGCATCGTCACTAAGCTCTATGTGCCCCAGGGCCAAGTGGCCAAGGTGCATGCGCCACTGTATGCCTATCAGTTAGAAAGTGAGGTAACGGGCGGGACAGGGCAAAGCAGCGATGCTGATACAGCGGAAGCGCCCAAAGCAGCTGCGCAAGCGCATTCGGCGCCTAAATCCAGGGAATCATCGTCGTCACATGCTGCACCGAGCAATTCCATGGGTAAAACCACCATGGGAAAAGTACCCGCTAGCCCCGCGGTTCGTCGTTTGGTACGGGAACATGAGCTGCAGTTAAACGACATTTCAGGTAGCGGTAAAGATGGCCGGGTATTAAAAGAGGATGTGCTGGCGCACCTTGACCAAACGGCGCTAGTGCCAGCATCTGCAAACCAAGTGAGTGGCCAGCCTTTGGTGCGAAGCGAACCACAGACGCCTAGGGTTGAGCCGCTGCGTGGCGTGCGAGCGGTGATGGCCAAGCGAATGGTTGAGTCTGCAAGCACCATTCCGCACTTTCACTACGGCGAAGAGATTGACGTTACCGAGCTGCTAGCCCTGCGCGAGCGCTTAAAGCCACAAGTAGAGGCCCTGGGCGAACGCTTGACGCTGATGCCTTTCTTTATGAAAGCGATGGCGCTTGCCGTTGCCCAAGCACCGATCGTTAATGCCCAGCTTAATGCCGCAGGTGACGAGCTTCACTACTATGCCCAGTGCAATATCGGTATGGCAGTAGATAGTAAAGCGGGCTTACTGGTGCCTAATGTCAAAGGCGTTGAGCAACTGACGCTGCTGGATATAGCCCGTGAAGTAGGGCGGTTAACCACCTCCGCGAGAGAGGGCCGCGTAGATCAGGCAGACCTAAAAGGCGGCACCATCAGCATTTCCAATATCGGAGCGCTGGGTGGGACCTATGCAGCGCCGATTATTAATGCCCCTGAAGCGGCTATTGTGGCCATTGGCAAAACCCAGTGGCTGCCGCGCTTTGATGAGCATGGTGCGGTGCAGCGTCGGGCGATTATGACGATCACCTGGGCAGGAGACCACCGCTTTATTGATGGTGGTACCATCGCGCGTTTCTGTAACGCTTGGAAAGGTTTTTTAGAAGCGCCGGAAACCATGCTGCTGCACTTGGGCTAGGTGCACGTTAACCCATGACTCAGGCACCGCTTCAGCAGTTTTATATACCTGAAGAGCAGTCGGTATATCTGCTAAGCCACCATGATGCCCGTAAGCTCAAAGACTGGGTGGCGCTGTGCCAAACACAGCTCACCCAGCTTGGCTACACGGGAATTGAGCTTATCGGCAAAGGTGCCTATGGGTTCGTATTTGCGGGCAGTGCGCTTGAGCAAGGTGTACCTGCCCACTACGTTTTCAAGTTTTCGCGTATTACCCTACCCGCGCATCTGCAAGAACGCCTCGAAGAAGAAGCGTTTATGCTCGATCAAGTGGCCCACCCGCTGATTCCTAAACTAGTGGCCTACCAGCGTGCGAGAGGCCAGTCAATCCTGGTGATGGAGCGTGCGCCAGGCTGGAACCTGGAGCAGGTCTCGCTCAAAGAGGGGAAGCTTTCTCCCCGCTTAATTATCCGCATTGCCGTTCAACTGGCAGATATTCTGACAACGCTTCGCCGTGAAGCAGGCCCTAATGCCCGCCCCGTCGTGCACGGTGACATCAAGCCTTCTAATTTGGTGTTTAACCCCTCAACCGAGCAGGTCGCGCTGATTGACTGGGGCTCCTCTGTGTTTGCGCAACTGGATGAAAAGCTGCAGTTTGTAGGCGCGAATGTGATGGAGCTGATGTCGGATAACTTGCAGCAAACGAACGCCCGCTTAGGGGATGTCTACTTTATAGGGGAGGAGCAGCTTAACGGGGCACTCTCGTCGCCGCGCTTTGACGAGCAGGGCGTGGCGGGCACGCTTTATGCGCTCGCCTCAGCACAATCCTGCCGTTTTGGGCATCGTGCCATCCCGGCAAGCTCACTGGGGCTGCCAATGGAGTTTGCCCGCACCTTAGACGGTATGCTGGACCCTGACCCGCAAATGCGTCGGCGTGCTGGGGACTATTTTTTAAGCGCCATGCCACGACTAGCCCAAGGGGTGATGATTGACCTACCCGTTACACCACAAACACCGCTTGTGCCGGTATGGGGGCGTCCCGCGCGACAAGAAATAGACACAGTGGTGTATAGCTCGCGCAAAGCCTTTCTACGTGAAGCGAACGCGGAAGAAACGCTTAACGACGTTAATGATGTGCAGCTGGACCGCTATTACAAGCAGTTTATGCAGGGCATGGGAGAGACCGAAAAGGCTTTTCTGGCCTCGGTGAGCCGTTTGGGAAAATACCCCGTGGTGGGCGGCCTAGCAGTGCGTTGGGAGCGGGAAGGTGTCTATATCGATTCGTCACTTAATCTGCACGACCCGGCGTTAAAAACTGCCTTTATCGAAGCGGTTAATAACATGGTGCATTTGGCCCGTGCTATTCATCGTCAGGGGATTTTCAAAAGCTGCCTGTTTAATGCCCGCCAGACGCTGCACTTAGAACGCGACAGTGTGCAGGCGTCATTTCATTGTGAGCCGGGCATGGTGATTAGCTATGAACTTAGCGCGGCGCCTGAAATGGAAGACCGCACTCGTCAGCATAGTTACTTTGAAGATGGTCCTGATCCAGAAGAGCTTCTTGCGCTTCCCAACAGCATTATGCAGATATTAAAGCGGCTTAATGAGATTCATCATACGGGGATGATTATCTTCGAAGCACTGCCTAAGCATCTTAAAATCCACAGCTATTATCGGTTACTTGATCCTAGCCGCGAGCAAGAGTTTTGCAGCTTGCTGGCGCGTATGCTGGACTCCGTTAGCCAGATCGAGGGGCTTGGGGTGTCTGGGTTTATGAAAATGCCCTATAAAGATACGCGGTTTTTCACCCACCTTGAGCGTCAGCCCGAGCACTACTACCCTAAAAACCCTCGGGCGTTCCTAAGAAAGCACTCATAAATGGCTTATAAACTGCGGGCTTGATCCCCCAGCCATGTCGCCAACTGCTGGGTGAGCACATCGCTTGCTTGGCCAAAAGCATCAACTACGTCAGGAATTTCAGCACTGCTTGCCTGGGTGCGAGTTGAGAAACTGTTGGCCACTATTGGCTGACGATCTTGAGTACCTACCAGTTGTACGTCTAGCTGAATCTTAACGCTGGGCGGGGTGGTGTCGTACTCGCTTTGAAAGTGGCGTAGCTCGCTAAGTAGTAATAGATCATGAGGCAGGCGGTCGCTACCTACGCTAGTAAACAGCTGGCGTTGCTGTAAACCAGTAATCAGCCGAGCTTGTAGCATAGCCGGTGCATCTTCATGCCATCGAGAGCCTTCGTATACATTAACCACATTGCGCTCTGGATACACCACAATGCGGTTACTGCTTAGCAAGTGGCCAGCTTCAGGGGTCGCTATACCCAGCCGTATAGGGAGTGCTGAGGAGGTTGCTTCTGACGTAGCAGAGGGCGTAGATGCGGGCAGCCGATAGAACGTGGCGGGTTCGCTTTCCGGCAGTATTGAGCAACCGCCAAAGGTTAGCAATAAAGTCGCCAACATGACGACTGTAAGCGGGGAACGAAGGCTCATGGGCGGAACTCCTCTACCTGATCACGACCCAGGAAAAAATCTCTGGGGCTCTCTTCAAGTTGACGGGTAATGCGGTCTAACGAATTAAGCATAGAGCGCAGCGCAGAAAGGGCGGGGGCGATATCCCGCGTACCCTGTAGCGTGCTCTCAACGTCACCCGCATTGTCATTTACCAACTGCTCAATACGCTGAGCGGCACTAGCGACATCACGGCTGGCGACAGCCGCGCTCTCCATTACTAGCTTTCCATCCTGTCTCAGTAGCTGTGTAGCTTCCTGACTAAGCGCGTCAATGCTGCCAAGGGTAGTGGTGGCTTGGCGTGACACGTCACCAAACAGCGCCATATTTTCTTCAAGCGCTGCCTGTTGGGAAGCTATCATGTCAGTGATTTGGGCAATGTTAGTGAGGATATTGCCTGCTTGTTCCCGGTTACCATCGTCGAACAGCTCGTTGACGTTTCGAAGAATGGAATTGATGTTCTCAATCATCTCTTCGCCCTCGTCAAAGAGCGTAGCGATAGGCGAAGCATCCGCCTGAATGAATGGCGCGTCATCACTGGTTTGGTCGGTCAGGCGTGGGCTTTCCGGACTGCCACCGTGTAGCTGAACTGACATACTGCCCGTGATATTAGCAAATGCCAGCTTCGCGCGGGTATCCAGTTTGACGGGGGTATCCTCGTACACGCGAATCGCTGCAATGACTTGGCGCGGGTCTCTTGGGTTTAATTCTAAGCCGGTCACATTCCCTACTTCGATACCGTTATATTGCACTCTGCTGCCAACGGAAAGGCCACTGACGCTGCGCTCAAATAAAATTTGATAAGGTTGGTAGTCTCGTTCGCCTGCTGCATGGCTCATCCATAGTGCAAACAGCAGCGCACCAACCCCTGTTAGTAGCGTGAAGAGTCCAATCAGTATGTGATGGGCACGCGTCTCCATATGCGTTCTCCTGTGGTTGATGAGCGTCTATTGTTGATGAGCGTGTTGTGCCGCTCTGCCCCTGGGGCCTTGGAAATAATCTTGTATCCACTCATCGTCGTACGATGCGACGCGCGCAAGCGTGTCAGCTACAAGCACCTTTTTTTGCGAAATAACCGCTACCCGGTCACAGGCCGCGTATAACGTATCCAGGTCATGGGTCACCAGAAAAACGCTGAAGCCCAGCGCATCGCGCAGGGTAACCAGCAGTTCATCAAAAGCTGCCGCACCAATAGGGTCAAGGCCCGCCGTTGGCTCATCGAGAAAGAGAATGTCTGGGTCTAGCGCAAGGGCACGGGCCAGCGCTGCGCGTTTTATCATCCCGCCCGAAAGCGACTCAGGAAATTGCAGTGCGGTATTAGGTGAAAGCCCCACCAGCGACAGCTTGATTCGTGCCAAATACTCTGCTTCTTCTCTTGAAAGCTTTGCGTGCTCAATGAGCGGTAACGCAATGTTCTCCTGCAAGTTTAGCGAGCTAAACAGGGCGCCGCGCTGAAACAACACGCCAAAGCGCCGCTCTACTTGACTACGCTGCTCTTCGTTGAGGTCATTTAAGCGCGTACCTAACACTTCAATAATGCCGTCATTAGGTCGCTTTAAGCCAACAATACTCCGTAGTAGAACTGACTTTCCTGTTCCCGAGCCGCCCACTACCCCCAGGATTTCACCGCGCTCAAGGGTGAAGTCCAGGTCTTCATGAACAACATGGTCGCCAAAGCGATTCACCAACCCTCGGACTTTAATCACCGGCTGATTGGCTTGTTGTGTAGGTTTATCTGACGCCATCACCAGCCCATCTCCATAAAGAACAGCGCAGCCAGGGCATCCAGCAAAATCACCATAAAAATCGATTGCACGACGCTAGAGGTAGTATGCTCACCCACTGATTGCGCGCTGCCGCTAACCTTAAAGCCTTCCAGGCAGCCGATCACAGCAATCACAAACGCAAATACAGGTGCCTTGCTAAGCCCTACCAAAAAGTGCGTTACCGAGACATCCTTTTGTAACGTGTTCATGAATTGAGTAAGGGGTATATCCAGTGAGAGGGTTGCCACTACGGCGCCACCTAACAGCCCGCAGAGCATGCCAACAAAGGCCAGTAGCGGTAGGCTGATCAGCATCGCCATGACCCGGGGAAGTACCAACAGCTCAATAGGATCAAGGCCTTGTGCTTGAAGGGCATCAATTTCTTCATTGGATTTCATAGCGCCCAACTGCGCAGTAAATGCGCTTGCGGTGCGGCCAGCGAGCAAAATAGCGGCAAGTAGAACGCCAAATTCGCGTAGAAAAGAGAAGGCGACCAAATCGATGGTGTAGACGGT
This sequence comes from Halomonas sp. GFAJ-1, assembly GCF_000236625.2. Lineage (NCBI taxonomy): Bacteria > Pseudomonadati > Pseudomonadota > Gammaproteobacteria > Oceanospirillales > Halomonadaceae > Halomonas > Halomonas sp. GFAJ-1. Next base: position 64,682 of record NZ_AHBC01000022.1, on the reverse strand, counting down.
GGCGCCAAACTCCGCGAGCACCGTGGCGCCCAGGAAAGCGACCACGGCTCCCACCATGAAGGTTAAAAGAGCGACAATGGGCACCGCATTCAAGCCACTTTGCTGAATATGGGCAATCATGGCGGTGAAGCGCCAGCGGCTGGGGCGCAGTAGTAAGGAGAAAAAAGTGGCAAGTACCAAGCCAATAAAGGCTAGCAGTTGGCGCTGTTGAGACCACAGCCCAATCACTTGCTGACCGGTGGTAGCCAGCGCATCAGTTATTCGCTGCTGTTTACGGGGTTGGATATCCAGAGGCGCTTCCATTGCTTCGGCAATGCGCACCAGCAACGCCTGTTGCTCTTTCGGTAAGTCACCAGCCCACTCGGGCACTTGCTTGGCCTTTTCAATGCCGATCATTTCAACAATCAACGCCGCACCTGCGGTATCCAGGCGTTCAATACCGTTTAGCATGACGTGAGTATGTGAAGATAGCTGACGCTGTTGGCTAAGCGCGCGCTTTAGGGTATGAAAATTGCCAAGCGTCCACTCACCGTGAAGCGATAGCTTCCCGCTCTCGTTGGTTATCCACTCGTTTGGCATCCCTGCTCCTCATCGACATCCACGGTAACGTGATGGCCTTATGATGCAATCAAACGAGTGTTAGTTAAAGAAAAGTTATGAACTACTTAACGTGAAACACGATATCGCGGTGCTAGCTCCTGCTTAATATTGGCGGCTACTTCTTTTAAGCGAGGCCCTAAATTGTTAATTAAGCGATCATGGTCTAGGCGTAGACTGGAACCGCCACAGTTAATAGCCATTACTTCTGCGCCATCCTCTAGGATAAGCGGCATAGCTACTGCGCTTATATCGCGCTGCCACTCTTGCTCAGAAAGGCAAAAGCCGTATTGAGCATAATCCTTGAAGCTCTGCTGAATGCCCGCCTCATAGCGTGGCCACTCACTGCCATACACCTCAGCCAGCTCTTGAAGCACCTGCTGGCGCCTTTCGTCAGACAAACCACATAGCCAGGCGCGGCCGATGGCTGAGGTGGCAATAGGCAACCGCGAGCCAGCATCCAAGCGGATAATGAGAGGGCCATGACCATGACAGGTTTCCAGATAAACCATATCATTGCGGTCGGCACCCCCCAGGCTCACATTGCAGTCAGTGGCATCGGCGAACTTCTGCAGATGCGGTCGGGCAATTTCACGAATGCCCATATTGGCAAGAAAGCGATACCCCAGCGCCAATACACCTGGGCCGAGCCGATATTTCTCCAAATGAGTGTTGTGCTGCAAATAGCCAAGCTGTGTAAGGGTATAGGTTAACCGTGACACCGTGGGACGAGGGATATGCGTCCGGTTCGAGAGTTCGGCATTGCCTAAATACTCTTCACCCGCGCCAAAAGCACGCAGCAGCTCTAGCCCGCGTGCTAATGCGGTTACGAAGTTACGATCTTTTTCGGGCAGTTGTGAATCATCACCAGTGGTGTCAACGGGTTGCATTAAGAGTCCCAACTAAATGGCTTATTTAAGGGCAATTATCGCATATCTACTTAGCAACGGCTTATACGTGCATCAACGAAATATGCTGCCAGTATGGCTAGCTCAGCGCTCCAGCCGCTCAATAACCGTTGCGATACCCTGGCCCACACCAATACACATGGTAACCAGCGCATAGCGGCCATTAGTGGCTTCAAGCTGGCGCAGCGCGGTAAGTGCTAAGCGCGCCCCAGAAGCTCCCAGCGGATGGCCGATAGCAATAGCGCCGCCGTTTGCGTTCAAGCGTGAGTCATCGGCAGAAAGCCCCAACTGTTGAACGCAGCCAAGCACTTGCACGGCAAACGCTTCGTTAATTTCGATAACGTCCATCTGCTCAAGGGTGAGCCCTGCACGAGCAAGCGCTTTTTGTGACGCAGGCACTGGCCCTAAACCCATCACCCGAGGGGCTACACCGGCAACGGCGCTGGCAACAATTCGTGCACGGGGTGTTATACCGACGCGCTCTCCGGCGGCCTGCGTACCGACAATCAAAGCGGCAGCGCCATCATTCAGGCCTGAGGCATTCCCGGCGGTGACTACGCCGCCTTCAAATAGCGCGCCTAGCTTGGCAAGCTTATCTTCGGTGCTCTGGGGGCGCGGATGCTCGTCTTTATCAACCAATAGTGGCGGCAGCTTGCGCCCTTGGGGTACCTCAACGCCCATCATTTCGCCGTCATAGAAGCCGTCTGAGAGCGCTTTTGCATAGCGCGCCTGGGAGCGGGCGGCAAAGGCATCGCTAGCATCGCGACTGATACTCAAGTCATGAGCGATGTTATCGGCGGTTTCCGGCATGCTGTGGCTGCCAAACGCTTTGGCAATATGAGGGTTAGGGAAGCGCGAGCCGATCACTGTGTCATACATTGGCTGATTGCGAGCAAAGGGGGAGTCCGCCTTGCCCAGCACGTAAGGCGCGCGAGACATGGACTCTACACCGCCCGCTAAAAACAGCTCGCCTTCGCCTAGCCGTGCCGCCCGGGCTGCATCCATCATTGCCGCAAGGCCGCTACCGCAAAGGCGGTTCACCGTTTGGGCGGCCACTTCGATAGGCAAGCCGGCTAACAGCCCCCCATGGCGCGCTACGTTTCGTGAATCTTCGCCTGCCTGGTTGGTACAGCCTGCCAGCACTTCTTCATAGCTCTCTAGGGCGAAAGGATTACGGGCCACCAGTGCTTTGAGAGTGAGGCCGAGTAACTCATCTGGCCGAATCGCCGCCAAGCTACCGCCATGGCGACCAAAAGGGGTACGTAAACCGTCGTAAATATAGGCGTGTTGCATAGTAGAGCTCCTTGTTATTTGGATGTGCGTTACACAGTGGTTAACGATAGTTGCAGTGCGGCGCGACGGCGTAACCACGGGCTAGGGCGATACCGAGGGTCACCGGTGGCATCAAGCAGGTTGGTCAGTATCGTCATGATGCGCGTGGCGCCGTAATGGTCGCCCATGCGCAATGGACCGAAGGGGTAGCCCAAGCCAAGCTCAACTGCCCGGTCGATAGTGGTAGGTTCGGCGACGCCTTGTTGAGCAATGTCCGCCCCTACGTTGACGATGCAGGCAATAATGCGCTGCAGAACAAAGCCATTACTATCCTGCAAGGTGCTTACCGGTGTGCCATCGTGATTGAACAGGCTGCACGCTGACTGAAGGTAGGCGGTGCCGGTCACCGGCGTGGCCATTAGGCTTCGGCGTTTATCTAGTCCGGCGAGCATATCCGCGGCGACGCACTGTTTAGCATCTAGCCCCTGGCGTAGCGCACAGCTGGTGGCATCTTCTCCAAACGGGGTAAGCAGGCACAGTGCTTGGCCAGAGGGAGTTGCTCCTGTTTCTAACGGCCAGCCGGCAGCGGTTACTAACGCTGCGAGTGCGTCAGCGCTTTCGGGGTCGTCCTGACTGATCCATACCGGGCAAGGGGATACAGACTTAATATCGGGTGCTTCCGGCATTTGCTGCTTGCCATCCACATAACGATAAAAGCCTTCACCGGTTTTGCGGCCCAGCAAGCCCGCGGCCAAACGTTGCCGAGTTAAGGGTGAGGGGCGAAAGCGTGCCTCCTCATAATATTGGTGGTAAACCGACTCCATCACCGCGTGAGAGACATCCAGCCCGGTAAGATCGAGTAGCGTAAAGGGGCCCATTTTGAAACCGCCCTGGTCGACCATAATGCGGTCAATGGTGGCCGGGTCTGTTACGCTTTCGCCTAAAATGCGCAGGGCCTCGGTACCGAAGGCGCGACCGGCATGATTGACCAGAAACCCAGGGGTATCGGTGGCCTGGGCTGTGAAATGGCCCATGGCTTTACCGAGCGCGTTGACCTGCTGAGTTACGTCGGCTGATGTGCGAAGACCGGGGATGACCTCGGCAATTTTCATTAGCGGGACGGGGTTAAAGAAGTGAAAACCAATGACGCGTTCGGGATGCTGGCAGGCGGCGGCAATGGCCGTGACTGAGAGCGAAGAAGTATTGGTCGCCAATACCGCCTGTTGGCTGACAATCGCTTCTAAATCGCTAAATAACCCCTGCTTGGCCTCCAGCTTTTCAACAATGGCTTCCACCACGATATCGCAAGGGGCGAGGGCGTTGAGCGCGTTTGCTTCGAGTAGCCGCTCGCTATAGTGCTGGGCCTGTTCTGGGGTAATTCGCTGCTTCTCAGCGCTTCGCTGCCATAAGCCATTAATAAAGTGCTTAGCCTCTTTCACAGCCCCTTCTTTTACATCGAAAAGCATAACGTTTAGACCTGCCTGAGCCGCCAGCTGAGCGATGCCACGCCCCATAGCGCCGGTACCGACAATGCCAAGCGTGGTAAAAGAGCACGTCGTTGATTCGCTGGACATACGCTAAATCCTCTCTTGAGTGAGTTCTTGTTATAGAATTTTTAATAGCCAAGTTTTGCAATGCAGAATGGTGTTTCAATTATTGACTGCCATCCTAGGCTATGCAAAAGTGCCTGACAAGCTGAGTGAACACTAATTTCGCTATGCAAAATAGATGGCGCACTCTTTGACGTAAGCCACTCAGCAAGCGCCACTTCTAACGATAAAAAACTGTTGCCACCAGGAGCCGTCATGATCCGCGATCCCGAACTGCTTAATCAGCTTGTTGATACTATTTCTCGCTTTGTCCGTGAGCGCTTAATTCCTAACGAGGCGCGTTTAGCGGAAGAGGATGCAGTGCCTCCGGAGCTTCTAGCGGAAATGAAAGAGATGGGTCTGTTTGGGCTATCGATTCCAGAAGAGTACGGCGGCCTAGGGCTTACCATGGAGGAGGAAGCCCTGGTAGCGATAGAAATTGGTAAAACATCGCCAGCCTTTCGCTCAGTGTTTGGTACCAACAACGGTATTGGCGCCCAAGGGATTTTGATTGATGGCACCGACGAGCAAAAAGCAAAGTATGTGCCGCGCTTGGCCACCGGCGAGATTTTAAGTTCTTTTTGTTTGACCGAGCCGGATTCAGGCTCTGATGCTGCCAGCCTGCGTACTACAGCGGTGCGCGATGGCGATCATTACATTTTGAATGGCACCAAGCGCTATATCACCAATGGCCCTGAAGCTGATTTATTTACCGTAATGGCTCGCACGGATCCTGCTAACAAAGGCGCTGGCGGCATATCAGCCTTTATTGTGGAAGGCGATACGCCTGGATTAATTCGCGGCCCTGCCGATAGCAAAATGGGACAGAAGGGCGCTCATACCTGCGATATTATTTTCGATAACTGCCGGGTGCCCGCCGAAAATATTATTGGCGGAAAAGAGGGACAAGGTTTTAAAACCGCAATGAAGGTGCTTGATCGCGGACGGCTGCATATTTCAGCGGTCTGTGTAGGTGTTGCTGAGCGATTAGTAGAAGAGTCGCTGCGCTATACCATGGAGCGTAAACAGTTTGGCGCAGCCCTTGCTGAGCATCAATTGATTCAAGCGATGCTAGCGGATAGTAAAACCGAAGCCTATGCAGGCAAAACCATGGTGATGGATGCTGCACGCCGCAAAGACGATGGCGAAAATGTGTCTACCTTGGCTTCTTGCTGCAAATTGTTTTGTGCAGAAATGGTGGGGCGAGTGGCCGACCGTGCAGTGCAGGTACATGGCGGTGCAGGCTATATGTCCGAATATGCCGTTGAGCGCTTTTACCGCGATGTACGGCTATTCCGCATTTACGAAGGGACGACACAGATTCAGCAAATCGTCATTGCGCGGAATATGGTGCGGGAGGCGTCTTAATGGCTTTATCGGTCTCTTACCAAGCGCCGGATGAAAGCATCTTTGGTCGCCTCGCCAGTGAACTGGTAGCAGAGCTTCCCGACCGGCTGAGTACCCGCGTGCTGGAAAATGCCAAATTGCTTAGTGAGCATCCTGCCATTGTGGATGGCGATGTGCGCTGGAGCTACGCTGAGCTTGGTGAGGAAATACACGCCGCTTGCGACTGGTTAAGCACGATGGGTATTCGTCCTGGCGATCGCATTATGACAGTGAGTGAAAACTGTCGTGCCCTGGTTGTCTTACTGCTGGCAGCCAGTGAGCTTAATGTATGGGTCGCGATTGTTAATTCACGACTATCGGCTCAAGAAGTTGACCTGATTCAGGGTAACTGCCTGCCCCGGCGGGTGTTCTATACCTGTGATGCTTCGCCTGAGGCTGGCCAGCACGCTCAGCGTCACGCAACCGACCGCTATCAGCACCCTACATTGGGTGGTCTCGGGATCTCGCCGCTTTATGACAGTGAGCCTGAGCCAGTGAGCATAAGCGGTGGCGAGCAAGTGGCAGCGATGATCTACACCTCGGGCACTACCGGGACACCGAAAGGCGTCATGCTGACCCACCGAGGTATTCTTTACATTGCCTCAATCTCAGGCGGTATGCGCCATTTAAGCGAAGGCCAGCGGGTCTACGGCGTATTGCCAATGTCTCACGTGTTTGGTCTCTCCTCGGTGTGTATGGGGTCGCTGTATAATGGCGCTTGCCTATATACCGTGCCGCGCTTTGATGCCGCTCAACTGCTGGCGGCTCTGAAACAGGAACGAATAACTGTCCTCCAGGGCGTGCCTGCCATGTATGCCCGTGCCTTGGAGTATTTGAAGCGCGAGCAGCAACCACTCGAAGCACCTGAGTTAATTTATATCTCTGCAGGTGGCTCACCGTTAGATAGCGACACCAAAGTGCGCGTGGAGGCGGCCTTTGGGCTAGCACTGCATAACGGCTATGGATTAACCGAGGCTAGCCCCACCATCAGTCAAACGCGCATCGATGATCGCCATAGCAATAGCACCGTGGGCCGCGTGCTTCCTCTACTGGAGTATCGTCTAGAACCCCTCAGTGATAGCGGAACTTCTGAGCAGCCTGGCGAAGAAGTGGGTGAACTGTGGGTTCGCGGTCCCAATATTATGAAGGGCTATTTTCGCCAGCCAGAGGCAACCCGCGCAACATTAACCGAGGATGGCTGGCTGAATACCGGCGATATCGCCAAACTCGACCATGATGACCAGCTCTATATCGTTGGGCGCAGCAAAGAGCTGATTATCCGCTCGGGGTTTAATATTTACCCACCGGACGTAGAAGCGGTGATTAATGAGCACCCGGCGGTAACGCTGACTGCAGTGGTCGGTCGGCAAATCGCCGGGAACGAAGAAGTCGTCGCCTTTGTTCAGTGTGAACCGGGCGTCGAGGTGGAGCTTACAGAGCTTAAGGCGTTTATCGCCGAGCGGCTGGCGCCCTACAAAAGGCCCACGCAAATTGTATTAATGGATTCGCTACCGTCCACAGCCAGCGGAAAAATCCTTAAAGGGCGACTGCGGGATTTAGCTCAGCAGGAGAGCGGCAAATGAGCCATTCATCTCAGCAGGCGCTAATGGGCTATCACGAACTGCTGGGCATGCACGTTGTTGAGTGGGAAGAGGGGCGAGTTGTCGTTGAACTGACCATTGAGCCAAAGCATCTTAACCGCAGCGGCAATGTCCACGGCGGTGTATTAGCCTCTATGTTGGATAGCGCCCTAAGCTTGGCGGGTCTGCACTGTCGCGTGCCGGGCAATATTCGCCGCGGCATGACGCTGTCCTTGACCACCACCTTTGTCGGGCCCGCGCAGCAAGGGTTACTGCGCGCCACGGGGACGCTGCGCGGAGGTGGACAGAAAACCTATATGACCAGCGGTGAGATAGTGGATGGAAACGGCAATTTAGTCGCCGTGGGTGAGGGATCATTCCGGCGCCGAAGCGGCAGTGAGTCCCCCGAAGGCATGCCCGATAATCAGCCCCAACTGACCAAACCGTGGGAGTCCGCTGAGTGAGTCCAGCCCGCCTGCGGGTCTCTTTTCTACTGCTGGTCACTCTGGCAACGCTGTTTCATCTGGTGCTCGGGAGTGTGGTGTGGCAAGCCGTCGGTATCGGTGCGCTGATCCTGTATTTAACAACCCTGGGTGCTCAGCTAACCCGCATGGCGAAAGGGTTACTGTTAGCCGCAGGAGTGTTAACACTGCTTGCGCTCTGGCGCGCATCAAACCCTGGCCAGCTTCTTTTTGAAGCCAGCGGGCGTTTTGCTTTTTTTGCCACCTTTGTGGTGGCTTTGAGTATGCTTCGTTTGCCTGCCTATCGCTCGCGTTTAGTACGCCGTTGTGGGCAGAGCATGCTGCTTCAGCCGCCTAGCCGTCGCTACCCAATTTTATCCCTTGGTTCAGCGCTATTTGGGATTATTCTCAATATTGGCGTACTTAACCTGTTTGCCGCCATGATTGAAAAAAGCAATACCCTAGGGGCGGCTCAGGGGCGGGTGTGGGTACGTGAGGCGCGCCAGCGGCGCATGATGCTGGCGCTATTGCGCGGGTTTTCCCTGGCGCCGCTGATTTCTCCTATGGGTATTGGTGTGGCGGTGGTGCTGTCGAGTCTTCACCAGGTGACTTGGCTGGAGCTTGCTCCCTACATTTTGGGCGCGGCGGTGCTGATATTTCTGGCGGGATGGGCCGTGGATTTTCTCACCGGGCCGCATCCTCCTGGCAATAAAACCCAGGCCAGTAAAACCCACCTAGCCGCACCCTCATTGCGCCCGCTGGGCCAGTTTAGTGTGCTGTTGCTGGGGATTGTCGCGCTGGTGTTTAGTATCGCGTGGCTACTAGAACTGCGCTTACCGATTGCCGCGCTTATTGGTGCGCCCACAGGAGCGCTGGTTTGGCTTGCCTGGCAGCGGCGCAGGCTTGGTTATGCAGGGCTACCTGCTGCCGTCAGCACAGTGCATCGTCAGTTGCCATGGCTGCTTTCACCCAGCGCCAATGAAATTGTGGTGCTTGGCGCGGCGGGGTACTTGGGGCACCTGTGTGTAGGGCTGGTGGATACACAACAGTTGGCGCCGCTATTAACTGTGCTGAACCAGTGGGGAGCGTTTAACGCCGTGCTCGCAATGCTGATGGTGGTGGGGCTAGCGCAAATAGGCGTTAATCCTATTGTCACGGTGACATTGCTGGTGGGTTTATTACCACAGCTTGGTATTGAAGGGCTATCGCCTGCGCTAATTGGCGCATCGTTGATGGTTGGCTGGGCGTTGGCGCTAATGTCGTCGCCGATGACAGCATCGATGCTGATTTTGTCTCGTTTTACCGGCGTACCGGCTACGCGCATCGGCTACCGCTGGAACGGCAGATTTTTGGTCGCGTCGATTCCGCTATTGGCAGCGTGGTTTATGTGGTCACCCTTTTGAGAGGTCGCGTTTAAGAAGTGCCGTTTGAAAGGCGCAAAAACGCGGAAGCGCTTGACCTTTGGTCGGCGTTTTTTTATTGTTATTTCTATAAAGTAAAACAGTATTTTGCTATGCAAAATAAAGTGCTATTTAATCGCCCGGAGCCGGCCTTATGAAAATACTCGTCGCGGTTAAACGCGTCATTGATTACAACGTCAAAATCCGTGTCAAAGCGGATCACTCAGACGTTGATCTTACCAATGTCAAAATGGCCATGAATCCGTTTTGCGAAATTGCTGTGGAAGAGGCGGTGCGCCTGAAAGAGAAAGGCGTGGCCACGGAAGTCGTGGCCGTAACGGTGGGGCCCAAAGCGGCCCAGGAGCAGCTGCGTACGGCGCTGGCGCTGGGTGCGGATCGCGCCATTCATATCGAAACCGATGAGCGCGTTGAATCTCTGGCGGTTGCCAAGCTGCTGGCTAAGGTGGTCGAGGAAGAGCAGCCGGGCATGGTCATTCTTGGCAAGCAAGCCATCGATACCGACAACAACCAAACCGGCCAAATGCTGGCAGCGTTGACTAGCCTGCCGCAGGGCACGTTCGCCTCAGAAGTGGCGGTGGACGGAGACAAAGTAAACGTTACCCGTGAAATTGACGGCGGCCTGCAAACTATTGCACTGACGCTGCCGGCGATTGTTACTACAGACCTGCGTTTGAATGAGCCGCGCTACGCCAAACTCCCCGATATCATGAAGGCCAAGAAAAAGCCGCTGGATGTGAAAACGCCTGCTGATTACGGCGTCGAGGTGGCTTCCAAGGTGAGCCTAATGAAAGTGGAATCGCCAGCTGAGCGTAAAGGCGGTGTCAAGGTTGCCTCCGTAGACGAGCTAATCGACAAACTAAAAAACGAAGCCAAAGTACTTTAACTAAGGTGCTTTAAATAGGAGCTAATTCCATGAGCATTCTGGTACTTGCTGATTTACACGAAGGCCAACTGGCTGGCGCTACGGCCCATGTCGTGGCAGCTGCGAAAGCCATTGGTGGTGATATTGATGTCCTCGTTGCCGGAGAGGGTGTTCAAGCCGCTGCCGACGCAGCCGCACAACTGGATGGCGTCAGCAAAGTGCGCGTTGCCGACAACGCCGTTTACGCCCACCAGCTAGCCGAACCGATGGGCGTGCTGCTGTTTGAACTGGCCGATAGCTACACCCACGTGCTAGCTAGCGCTTCCACCACCGGGAAAAACGTGCTGCCGCGCCTGGCAGCGCTCAAAGACGTTAGCCAGCTGTCTGACGTGATAGCGGTCGACAGCGCCGACACTTTCAAGCGGCCTATTTACGCGGGTAATGCCATCGCCACGGTTAAAAGCGCCGATGTGCTGAAAGTGATCACCGTGCGCACCACTGGTTTTGACGCGGTAGGCGCAGGCGGCAGCGCCAATATTGAAGCCGTGGACGTAGTGGTAGATAACAGCCAGTCGAGCTTTATCAAAGAAGAGCTGGCGAAGTCGGACCGTCCCGAGTTGGGCGGTGCCAAGGTGGTCATCTCCGGCGGCCGCGGGATGGGCAACGGGGAGAACTTCAAGTTGCTTGACGGCATTGCCGATAAGCTGGGCGCGGCTATTGGCGCCTCCCGTGCGGCCGTCGACGCAGGCTTTGTGCCCAACGATATGCAGGTAGGGCAGACCGGTAAGATTGTCGCTCCGGATTTGTATATTGCCGTCGGTATCTCCGGTGCCATTCAACATCTGGCGGGAATGAAAGACTCCAAGGTGATCGTTGCCATTAACAAGGACGACGAAGCGCCGATCTTCCAGGTCGCTGACTACGGGCTGGTGGGGGATCTGTTTGAGCTTTTGCCTGAGCTTGAGAGCAAGCTGTAAGCAGTTCATAAAAGGCTCCGAAAGGGGCCTTTTTAGTCATGAGTTCACACAATAACAACCAGTGAGTTGTCCTATGCTAACGCGCCTAACTGCCTCGTTAACTCTGCCGGTAATTGGCTCCCCTATGTTTATCGTCTCTGGGCCTGAATTAGTGATTGCCCAGTGCCAATCAGGGATCATCGGTGCCTTTCCGGCATTAAATGCTCGGCCCGCCGAAGCGCTCCGTGATTGGCTACAGCACATTACCCAAACACTGGCTGACTATGACGAGCAGCACCCCGATAAGCCCTCAGCACCCTTTGCGGTTAACCAAATTGTGCACCCCACTAACGATCGCCTAGAGCACGATGTTGCACTGTGCGCCGAGTTTAAGGTGCCCCTGGTGATTACTAGCCTGCATGCACCTAATCAGGTAGTGGAGCAGGTGCACGCCTATGGTGGACTGGTTTTTCACGATGTCACCACGTTGCGGCACGCCAAGAAAGCCATTGATGCGGGTGTCGATGGGCTGATACTGGTATGCCACGGCGCGGGTGGTCATGCGGGGCGATTAAACCCCTTTGCGTTTGTCGCTGAGGTTCGCCGTTTCTATGATGGTCCGCTGGTGTTAGCGGGGGCCATTACCAGCGGTGAGCAAATAGCGGCTGCCCAGGCGCTAGGCGTGGATTTTGTGTATATGGGTACGCGCTTTATTGCCACCCAGGAAGCCAACGCCCAAGCGGCCTATAAGCAGATGGTACTGGAGGCGGGGGCAGGAGACATTGTATATACCAACCTATTTACTGGCGTGCACGGTAACTACCTACGGCAAAGTATTGAGCAGGCGGGGTTGGATCCTGATGCGCTGCCTGAAGGCGATAAAGCCTCAATGCGCTATGGTTCAGGGGGTAGCAGTAAAGCAAAAGCATGGCGGGATATTTGGGGCGCGGGCCAGGGCGTAGGTGGTATTGCAACGCTTAATAGCGTGGCCGAAGAAGTGACCACGCTACGTGATGATTACCAGAAGGCCTTGGAGAAAGCGCAATCTCATTTGCGGCGGCTTTGACGAAACGCGGCTAGCCGCGCCTGAAACTCTTCAGACGCTTTGCACTGATCTTGAAGCTCGCCTTCTAATGCCATGGTGTCACTTAGCGAGCGTTGCGCTGCTTCACGCAACGCTCGCTTGGTGGCGCTTAGTGCCTGGGTTGACTGTTCAACCAGCATTTTTGCGAGCGTGCGAGCTTCCTGTAACACCTGGTCATCTTCAACCGCTCGATTGGCCAAGCCGAGTTCCAAGCATCGCTCTGCTGAAATCGGCGTCGCCAAGGCGGCCATTTCAAAGGCCTGGGCGTGACCAAGCTTGCGTACTAAATGCCAACAGGCGCCGCCATCGGGAATCAAGCCAATATTAATAAAGGCAAGCTTCAGGTAGGCTGATCGCCCCATTACTACCATATCGCTGGCGAGAACATAAGAAACACCAATACCTGCTGCTGCACCGGACACTGCCGCAATGACGGGCTTATTCATTGCCATCAAACCGCGTAGAGCAGGTAAGAAGAGCGTCTCCAATCGTTCGCTAGCCGGTTGAGACGATGCCTTCTCAAACTCCGCCAGGTCAGCACCGGCACAAAAAGAGCTGCCCTCGCCGCTAAGGATGACGCATCGTATCTGCTCATTGGCGGCTACCGCCGACAGCGCTTTGTTGAGCGCTAGGGCGGTGTCTTCATTAAGGGCATTACGTACTTCAGGACGTGCAATGGCGACTTCTACTACGCCGTTTTCAATAGCGCTGACAGTCACTAACTGGCTGGGGTGATCTGACATGTATCGCTCCTTTATCAACTTTCTAAGGCCGCCTTAGGCGACGTCTAATAGATCGCTGACCGTTTCAAGGTGGTAGTCACTGTCGCCTAGGTAGTGATCAAACATTACTAGGTGTTTAGCGTAGTGAGCCACATAGCACTCTTCTGTCATGCCCATGCCGCCGTGAAGTTGAATCGCCTGCTCGGCAATAAAGCGTGCCGACTCACCGCAATAAGCTTTGGCTGCGGCAATTTTATAATCCCGTTCGCTGGCAGGCAGCGTAAGGCTAGTGGCGGCTAAAATGGCCATGGAGCGGGACTGCTCCAGATGCAGGTGCATATCCACCATACGGTGCTGAAGCGCCTGGAAGGTCGATAGCGGCAAACCAAACTGCTTGCGTTCTTTTAAATAGGCAAGCGTTTGGTCGCAGGCCTCTTCCATGGCACCAATAGCCTGCGCGCATAGTGCGGCGCGGCCAAGGGCTAGCAAATCGGCCAGTGCATCGCTGACATCTTCGCTCAAGCAGTTTTCTGGCGGCAGCGTGACGTTATCTAGCGTTAGATCACCGGCGGGCTGGTCGTCCATGGTCAGGTAGAGGTGCGAAGATGTACCTGCGGTATTGTGGGGCACCACAAATAGCGCTAATTTACCGCTGTCTAATCGGGCGATTACCAAAGTGGCTGCAGCGGCCCCCAGGTTAAGAACCACGTCCTTTCTGCCGTTGATATGCCACTGGCCGTCACGTTGAGCGGCGTGGGTGGACACGTCAAACGCATCGTAGCGGGCGTCATGCTCCTGCCAGGCCAATGCCAGCTGATGCTCGCCTTCCAGCAGCGGAGTGAGCCAACGTTTTTGCTGTTCGCCGTTGGCAGTAAGCGCTAATAGCTGGCCTGGTAATACTAGGCCAGCTAAGTAAGCTTCAGGCACTAGGCCGCGGCCGAGTGCCTGCATGATTATCATTAGGTCGGTGCCGTCGCCGCCTAAGCCGCCAACGTCTTCGCTGAAGGGCATATGCAGCAGGCCCAGCTCAGCAAAGGTGTGCCACAGTGGGGAGCGTTCAGCGTTAGCGCTGCTGAGCATTGAACGGCGCTGTTCGGGGGATACTTGGTCAGTCACCAAGCGAGTAAGCGTCTCTTCGAGCATGCGCTGCTCGTCGGTTAAAGCAAAATCCATGGTGACCTCACATTTCTAAAATTGTTTTGGCGACAATACTTTTTTGTATTTCGTTGGAGCCGCCATAAATTGATAGCTTGCGACGGTTTAAATACTGGGCACTTGCCGCAGCGCTTTGCGTGTAGGCATCATCTAAGCGTTCATCGCCATGCAGGAACTCAGGAAAGAAGGGCAGTGCGGCGGGGCCAAGCGCGCGCCGAGTGAGTTCACTTAGTTCTTGGCGAAGTTCCGAGCCACGTACTTTTAGCAGTGAGCTTTCTGCGCCGGGTGCGCCGCCGTCACGGGCAGCGGCAATCACACGTAAATTGGTGACTTCCAGCGCCATTAGCTCAAGCTCGGCCTTCACCACCCGCTGACGAAAGCTGGGCAGCGCCAGCAGCGGCTTGCCGCGATGCTGAATGCGGCTGGCCAGTGACTTTAAATGCCGCAGGGCCTGCTTAGCGTGACCGAGCCCGGCAATGCCGGTGCGCTCATGGGTAAGCAAAAACTTGGCGCAGGTCCAGCCCTGGCCTTCTTCACCAACGCGGTTTTCAATCGGCACACGAACATTGTCTAAAAAGATTTCGTTAACTTCGTGAGCACCATCGAGGGTAATAATTGGCCGCACGGTAATACCAGGCGTCTGCATATCAATCAGCAAAAAGCTAATGCCGGCCTGCTTCTTGGCATCGGGATCGGTGCGTACCAAACAGAACAGCATGTTGGCGTGCTGACCCAACGTGGTCCAGGTCTTCTGACCGTTAACAATATAGTGATCACCGTCCCGCACGGCACGGGTATTCAGACCTGCTAAGTCAGAGCCAGCGCCGGGCTCGGAATAGCCTTGGCACCACCAGTCCTGGTTACTCAAAATACGCGGCAGGTAGTGCTGCTGCTGTTCTGTGCTGCCAAATTTCATGAGGACGGGGGCCACCATGTTGACGCCAAAAGGAACCACCGTTGGCGCGTGAGCAGCGGCGCACTCTTCATCGAATATATGCCGCTGCACCGGCCCCCAACCTGGGCCGCCGTGCTCCTTTGGCCAGTTAGATGCCAGCCAACCCTGCTCGCTGAGAATATTCTGCCAGCGCAGGTGGTCATCAGCGCTAAGGTGACGCCCTAGGCGCACGCGTTCGCTGATATCGCTGGGTAACGCATCCGCCAGAAAGCGCCGCACTTCTTCGCGAAACGCCTGCTCTTCGGGGCTAAAGGTGAGGTTCATGTTAGTCGTCCTTAGCAGTTGAATTAGCCGTTGAGCCAGCCTTTGAGACTATTTTTGAGAGGGTAGCTTGACGATGAGGACCGCCCAGGTGGCGTGGGTAGCCGAACGCTTCCACGGCCAGCAAATCAATGTCGCTTGCGCGATAGCAGAAGCCCTGTTCTGAAATACCCACGCTCACCCGTTCAAGGGCTGTTTGCTTGTCGCTGGCTGGCGCCTGTTGGATGGCTTCATACATTGTCTTCAGCAGGCTTTGCTGTTGGCTAACCACTACGTTTAGGCGAAGTGCTTTCAGCGTAAGTGCAGCCTGTTGTTGGATCAGTGGCCCTGCACTTAGGTCGACCAGCTCAACCATGCTGCCGTTATCAGCAACGATCAGGCTAAGCGCTGTGTCCTTGCCGCCGTTTTTACTGTTGCCACCATGAGTGTCAATGGCTTCCATCGTGATAACGGGACATTCGGTGGCAACGCTATTGGCGCTATTCGGGGCAACGAGGCATAGCTCAGTGTCACTGTTTGGCGCGCTGGTTAAGGTAATGCCTGCCCGATGGGCGGCTTTTTGCAGACGTTCAAATAGCGGATGCTGTCCGATTAACGCGACGTTGCTAAATGCGCTGGCGCTCTCAACGTTGGGCACTAGGTGGGGGCTGCGCGCGGCAAAAAAGAGGTGAATAAGGCCTGCGCGCTGGGGTGAGTCCATGCAGGCCAGAAACAGCTCCCGCTCGCGACGCAAGCCGTCCTGAAGTGACGCTGCAGTCACGCAGGCCTCGATCGCTTCTACAATGCGAAAGGGTGAAAAAAGCGCTGAAGCGTCTTGGTTTAACTGTTGCAGGGTAGAGGCAATCGCCTGTGGATTCGCCGCAGGGGCAGGAAGCTCTCCGGTGATGCGTGACGTTTGCCTGCCTGTGAGCACCTGCTCAGCGGCAGCTAAACCTGCTTCCAGGGGCGTTTGGGCATCACTAATGGCATCTATAATGCCTGCTTCAAGGGCTTCTTCAGCTTCTACAAAACGCCCGCTAGTGATTATCTCCAACGCGCGCTCGACGCCAACCAAGCGTGGTAACCGTTGTGTACCCCCCGCGCCGGGCAGTAAGCCAAGCTTCACCTCAGGCAACCCAACGCGAGTGCCCTTCAGTGCCACACGATAGTGACAGCCCAACGCAACTTCTAAGCCACCGCCTAGGGCGGTGCCATGTAGAGAGGCAATTAACGGTTTAGAACAGGCTTCCAGTTGGGTAATAACATCGGGCAGCAAAGGAGCCTGGGGAGGTTTGCCGAATTCTTTAATATCTGCACCGGCAATAAAGGTGCGGCCATCAGCTAACACTACCAGCGCTTTGGCTTGCGAGTCAGCGATACCTTCTTCAAGTGCCTTCACTAAGCCACTGCGCACGGCGTGCCCCAATGCGTTAACCGGTGGATTGGCAATGTGAATAACGCCTACATCGCCGTGACGCTGGTAATGAACAGACATGAATTGCTCCAATGTTTCGCATGGCGAAACTTATGATTATTTATTGGAATGAATAATGATTGAATAATGACGAAACAGGGCAGCTTAGTCAATATAGTAGAATTGTGTTCCGCAATGCAGAATTAAGCGGTTGCGAAATAACTGCTTTTAGCATTAGAAAAAATGCCGCCGCCTACTGAGGCGACATTTTTAGAAGGGTTTTTAAAAGACGGGATTCATGCTGGCGTTTTCCAACGCCGCGCGACGCGCTGTCATCCATCCCGCTATAAAGGCTTCTTCGTCCTCCGGGGCATCTGCTTTATAGCTTTCCCAGGTATCCATCAGAAGTGCCTGGCGCTCGACCAGTGCTTTTTGATGCTCTTCCATTGCCTCTGTCCAGACGCCAGTGTCTCGATAATAGTCAACAACCGCATCGTGAAAAGGCACCACCCAGGTCATGTTCTGATTTTCCAGCGCATAGCCGCTTGCACCTGGGGCGTTGTCTTTATAGTCATCAAATGATTCAGTCAGCGTGGTGATCAACCCGCGCGCAGTTTCTGGAGCAAGGTCGGCATTGCTGACCATAATGGGGTAAGGGTAGCTTGCGCTGGCGAGTGGGGCGTCGGCATTAATACCAGCCCCTGCAGTAACGTCGTGGGGCTGAAAGTAGGGTGCGACGTCGAGCATGCGCTCCCAGCCGTCTTTATCTTCTGTGGGTAATGTAGGCCACTGTAATCCGCGAGGGCTGGCAGAAAGGCGCTGCGCAGCTGGCGTGACGGTGGTGGTGATAGCAGCATCGGCTCGACCGCTGATTATGCCATCAAAGGCTGCGTTGTAGCCGGGGAAGTCAACGCGTTCAACGTCATCCCACGTCAGACCGGCAAACGCCAAATACGCCTCTGCGGCCTTGTTGAGGGCATCGTCTCCTCGTAGGTAGGCCAGTCGTTTACCCTCAAGGTCAGCGATT
This sequence comes from Halomonas sp. GFAJ-1, assembly GCF_000236625.2. Lineage (NCBI taxonomy): Bacteria > Pseudomonadati > Pseudomonadota > Gammaproteobacteria > Oceanospirillales > Halomonadaceae > Halomonas > Halomonas sp. GFAJ-1. The sequence continues at coordinate 47,053 of NZ_AHBC01000022.1, read as the reverse complement.
GAGTCAATCTCAACGTCACCTGCCACAGCCATACCTAAGCCAAAAGTGGCTATGGACGTGGAAATAACGCGAATAGGCTGTGGCCCCCAGTCGGGGCCTGCAAACATCATAACGCCTTCAGAACCGTAGTAGCTGGCAATGCCGCAGGCGCAAAGGTCAACCCGGCCTGTTTTTAAAGGCGTCATGCGCATTGTGTCGTTCTCGCCAGGAATAACGCGAGATTGGGTGCCGTACTCTTCCTGCAGTAGCTGACTGATGGCCATGATTTGCGCGTGGCCACTGGTTCCGGTGCCGTAGGCAGTCCAGTTAAGCGCATTAGGCATAGCAACCGCTTGGCCCGCGAACAAAATACCAATCGCTACTCCGCTTAATTTAAATGAGATTTTTGTTTTTGTGTGCATAAAACTCCTCAGGTTGTCGTTGCTCACATTAAGCGCTAGCTGAATGTGAGCGCTGATGGTGGCGCTGGCTTAAGCGCGCTAGTAGCACGCCAGGAATTAGCGCTGCGACGGCCATGCCAAGCAGTTCAAGCTGGCTTAGCGGCACCATGCCTCCGCCGGGCAGGGCCAGCAGCAGTCCCGCGATTAAGATCAGGCCGCGGATGATGGTCTCTTGTAGTACGCCATAGCCGAGACGGCCGATCCCAATCAGATAACCCTGCATCGCTGATGCAAATAGAATGATGCCAATCACCGCTTGGATAAACACGGCCACTATCGTCAACGGCTCGCCCTGCATAATCAGCGCGGGATTAAGGACAAACAGGAAAGGGATAAAGTAAATCACGCTGCCTAAGCGCATGGCCTGTAGGCCGGTTGCCATTGGCCGAGCGCCAGCCACGGTCGCTGCGGCAAAAGCACCGAGTGCCACGGGTGGCGTAATAAAACTCAACATGCCCCAATAGAGGATGAACATGTGTACCGCCATGGGATCAAGGCCTCCGCCTTGAATGAGTGCCGGGGCTAGCGCCACCGCCAGGAAGATATAGGCCGCGGTAACCGTCATTCCAATACCTAGCACGAAACTGGTTACGGCACCCATGATCAGCAGAAGTGGCACGCTGCCACCGGCGATGTTGATAAAGTCGTTGGCAATGGTGCCGGAAAGGCCGGTCATGGAAAGCGCGCCCACCAGCATGCCTACACCCGCCAAAATGGCAATTAGCTCAGCAAACAGCTTGGCGGCAGACGACAACGTATCGCCAACATCCTTCCAGCCCCAGCGGTTATGTTTTGAGAGTTGGTTAAGAACCAGCAGTAGCGCTGTTGCGTAAAAGGGTGCAACGGCTTCTCGTTGCATCACCAGTAACATCCACACCAAGAGCGCGAACACGAAGATAAAGTACCAGCCCTCTTTTAGGGTTTGCCAAAGCGAAGGCAGCTCAACCACAGGCAAGCCTTTAATATCGTTACGCGCCGCGTAAGCGTCGATCTGTATAAATAATCCCAAAAAATAGAGTACCGAAGGAATAACTGCGGCAAGAGCAATAGTGGAGTAAGGAATATCCAAAAACATTGCCATAACAAAGGCGGTGGCACCCATAACGGGTGGCATTAATACACCGCCGGTAGAGGCGCAGGCTTCTACACCCCCAGCAAAAGAGCGGGTCATGCCAATGCGTCGCATCGCCGGAATCGACAAAACACCGGTAGTCAGCACGTTGCTGATCACACTGCCGCTCATTGAGCCCATTAAGCCACTTGAGAAAATCGATACTTTGGCAGGGCCACCGCGGACATGTCCTAATAGTGCAAAGGCCAGGTTAATAAAAAATTTACCGCCACCGCTTTTCTGCAGCACCACGCCAAATACCAGAAAGCCGATCACTAGGCCCGCAAATGCTTGCAGCGGTACGCCCATGATGCTTTCAGTGCTCATGGTGTGGTACATGGCGGTTTGTTCAAGGGTCGATGGAAACGCTTGAATTGGGCCGGGGACAATATCGGCCACCAATGGGTAGAGTGAGAACAACCCGGCAATAATGGCGATAGGTAAGCCACCTGCACGTCGAGCTGCTTCAATAATCAGCAGCCAATAGGCGTAGCTGGCGTAGATAGCGAGGTCAGGTGCAGCAAACGCCCAACCGCGTTCTAAAATAGGTACCGCGTTATAAACAAAATAGCCGCCGACAGTGAGCGTTATGGCGCTAAGTAAGTAGTCGTACCAGGGAATAGGGCGATCTTGTAGGCTGCTGCGCATAGGCCATAGCAAAAAAACCAGCGGCAAAAGCAAGGCAACGACAGCGTAATAGAACTGCGTCTCCAGACCCGTCACAAAGGTAAGCCAGCCGATATTGAATAAGTAGTCCAGCGTCATCAGCATTAAAGCGACGGTGACAGTGGCTGGAATCCAGCGTATCGCCGACGGAAGCTGACGAATTTGGCTGATCTTTTCTTTCACTTGTTGCGTAGAGGCGGGCGCGGTATTTTTGGTCATGGCGAGGTATCTGTGGTCATGGCTGAGTGTCTATTGTTATGAAGAGGTTCATCCATCAGCAGGGGCGGCAAGCGCCGCCCCCCAAGCCGGTTATTCGAAGATGGGTTCGAAGCCAGCATCGTTCAGCGCAGTGGCGCGTGCTTCCATCCAGTCAGCAGCAAATGCCTCAGCATCACTGGGTGCATCCTGCATAAAGCTTTCCCATGCGCTTAAGAGAACGTTCTGACGCTCAACGAGCTGATCTTGATGCGCCTGCATTTCATCCGTCCACACATCGATCTCTTTGTAGTACTCCACGACTGCATCGTGAAATGGCATCACCCACTGAAGGTCTTGCTCCTCTAAGGCGTAGCCAAGTGCCCCCGGGGCATTGTCTTTATAGTCATCAAAATTTTCCTGCATTGCTTTGATCAGGCCGTAGGCGACGTTGTCATCTAGGTCTTGATTAGCAACCACAATCGGGTAGGGGTAGCTGGCACTTGGAACGGGATTGTCGGCGCTAATGCCACCGGCACCAGCGGTGACTTCATGGGGGCGGAAATAGGGTGCCACTGCCGCCATACGCTCCCAGCCTGCTTCATCTTCTGGGTCGAGCACTGGCCAGCTAATACCTCTGGGGCTGCTGGCAAGCTGCTGAGCAGGCGGTGTGACTGTCGTGGTGAACGAGGCGTCAACATCGCCGGCGATGATGCCGTCAAAAGAGCGGCCATAGCCGGGGTAGTCAACGCGCTCAACGTCGTCCCAGGTTAGCCCACCAAAAGCAAGGTATGCCTCGGTACCTTTGTTGAGTGCATCGTCACCCCGAATATAGGCAACGCGTTTGCCTGCTAAGTCAGCAGGCGTTTCAACGTCTAAGTCACCGGCGACCGCAAGGGATAGGCCAAAGGAAGCGGTGGATGTGGTAATGACGCGTAGCGGCTGAGGCCCCCAGTCGCGGTCGGCAAACATCATTACGCCTTCCGCACCGTAGTAGCTGGCGATCCCACAGGCGCACAAATCCACTCGGCCTTGCTTAAGCGGTGTCATACGAGACACATCGTTGTCGCCGGGCAAAATACGCACGGATGAACCGTATTTGTTTTGTAGCATGTTGCCGATGGCAACCGCTTGGGCATAGCCGCTGGAGTTAGTGCCGTAGGCGGTCCATGCCATGGTGCGTGGCAGGTCAACTTCACTGGCGTGGCTTACTGCAGCGCCTAGCAGTGATAAAGGTAAAGCGGCAATCAGTAATCGGTGAGCGAGTGGGCGCATTTAAATGCTCCTTTATTGTGGTTGTGGTTACATTTAGTTACTTTATGTTTTGCTATGCGGTATTTGGTTTTGCTAAGTGGTCGACTGATAGTAGGTAAGCCCATAGGGATATGTCAACGCTGTTCTAACAAGCGACCCTAAATAGCATGAACTTTGCGCAAAAAAGCCAGGCATTTGCCTGGCTTTTCAAGGTAGTAAGTTCGGAGAAATTAGCTAAATTCTCGCCATGCAGCGTAGGTGCTAAGGAAGACGCGCCCGGTAAGCGCTTCAAGGAAGTCGCTTTTTTTAAGCTGATCCATGACGGGCCCTTTTACTTCGGAGAGGTGGAGCTTTACATCGGAGTCTTTTAATCGTGCATTTATGGCCTCTAGGCTTTCTAGGGCTGAGGCATCAATTAAGTTTACCGCTGAACAAATGAGCACGACATGTTCAAGCTCTGGGCGGCTGGCGACTAGATTATAAACGGTATCTTCTAAATAGCGGGCATTGGCAAAATAGAGGCTTTCATCTATACGTAAAAGCGCCGCAGTGCTGACTGTTTCTACATCATGGCGCTCTATGTTACGAAAATGCTCAGTATTGGGCACCCGACCCACCAGCGCGCTATGGGGGCGACTTGTGCGATATAGGAAGAGGGCAATAGATAGCGTTACACCGCCAATAATTCCCGCCTCAATACCTTCAACTAACGTGAGCAGAATGGTGACCGCCATGGCCGCAAAATCACTGCGTGAATAGCGCCACGTCTGGCGTAGCATGGGGATATCTACCAGCGTCAAAATTGACACGGTGATGGTGGCGGCCAAGGTGGCAATCGGCAGGTAGTAGAGCCAGCCGGTAAACGACAGCGTGACCAGTGCAATGCCCAAGGCGGCAAATGCACCTGCCGCAGGCGTTTGGGCGCCTGCATCATAGTTAATGACGGTGCGTGAAAGGCCGCCCGTTACTGGCATGCCGCTGCTAACGCCAGCGGCTAAGTTGGCAGCTCCTAAGCCGATTAGCTCTTGGTTGGGTGAAATACGCTGGCGCCGTTTAGCGGCAAGCATTTGCCCCATGGATACCGACTCCACAAACCCAACTAAGCTAATCAACAGCGCTGGAATTAACAGCGCCCGCCACAGCGACGAATCCCCCCAGGGAAAACTCAGGGCGGGCAGGCCGCTAGGAATATGGCCTACCACGGCCACGCCCGCATCCGCTAATTGCCAGTGCCAAGCGGCCAGTGTGGTGGCGATGACAGCAAACACAGGACCCGCCTTGGCCGTTAAATCAGCAAGCGAATTGGGTACACCTAGGGCGCAAAGTCCCTGTTTGCCAAAACGACGCAAGGTGACCAGAAACACCAGAGTGCCACCTCCTATCGCAAAGGTGTAAGGGTTAACGTTGGACACGTTAGGCAGCAGGGTCATCAGGCGCTCGACCAAGGTAAAACCGCTGCTAGATATGCCGAGCAAGCTACCCACTTGACTGGCAGCGATAAGAATACCTGAGGCGGTTAAAAAGCCTGAAATCACCGGGTGGCTTAAAAAGTTGCTAAAAAAGCCCATTTTAAGCCCACCCATCACTACCAGCAGTCCCCCGGAGAGCAACGAGAGCACCAGTGCTGCTTGTAGGTACGCATCACTGCCAGGGGTGGCCACAGAGCTGAGCGCGGCGCCGGTCATTAACGCAATAATAGCCACCGGCCCCACGGCTAAGGTTCGGCTGGTCCCTAACAGCGTATAGACCAGCTGCGGTAAAATGCTGGCATACAAACCAACCACGGCAGGCAAGCCTGCGAGCAAGGCATATGCCAGGGACTGCGGTATGACCATCACCGTAACGATTAGCCCCGCCAGGATATCGGCACCAAGCAGACGCCGATGGTAATGAGGAAGCCAGGTCAGAATAGGTAAATAGCGCTTTAACATAAGCTCCTAGGCATGCTCCTACTGTGCTCAACAGCTGCTGGCAGGGAATGTCGTTGAAATATGGCTGATTAGTTTAACGCGTTATACCTTAATAATCGTTTTTTTCGCTGTGGGCATCATCTTTTCTAATCCGTTATCTCCCCCCGAAGTGCTACTTCTTTCATTAGCATTACCCGTTAAGCTGGCTTGGAAATAAGTAATCCCCAAATGGCATCGTTTAGAGGATAGGGGTGGGTTTGCTTTTTTCTCGCATTGCTTCGTTACTCAATAACGTCAATTAAAAAAGAGTGTTTCTTATGCGACTAATTTTTATGCTAGTACCGTTGGGGTTGCTGGGCCTTTCCGTTTGGCTGGCGTCACAGGCAAATATGCTGCCCTACCTCGCGGTCGCCTGCGCTGTATTGGCTGGCGCAGGCTTAATGCTCAGCGCGTTGCAAAGCGTTTATTCTGCCGATCAGAACCGTTTAGCAATGCCAACGCGTAGTTTAAAACCGCTGCGAGACTACGCTTCTTTGCGGGCGATGGCCTATAGGCTTATGAACCGCGCCAGCAGAACCGCCATTGCTTCGGCTGAGGTTTCTCACTACGCCGACTTGATGGATCAACGTCTATCCAAGCAAGAAGTAATGGCCAGGGATGCCTCGTCCAGCATGGGTGCGATTAACGCGGCCATTATGCAGGTCAGCGCCAGTGCTACCCAGGTGGCTTCGCTTGCTGAGAGTGCTCGACAGTCGAGCCACCTGAACCATAGCGAATTGGTTGACATTATTACTGATATGGCGGGTGTCGCCGAGCGCTCCGATCAAGCGCTTGAGATGTTGACGGCGCTTAACGATAAAATTGAACGCGTGCGTAATGTCACCTCCATGATTGAAGGCATTGCTGAACAAACCCACTTGCTGTCACTTAATGCGTCTATTGAGGCAGCGCGGGCAGGTGAGCATGGCAAGGGGTTTGCCGTGGTGGCCGGGGAAGTGCGTAATTTAGCGCTAAAAACATCAACGGCTACCCAAAGCGTCGATGAGCTTGTTAAGGACATGCACCAAAGCGGGCATAGCGTTGTCGCTACCATGGGGTCGTTAATGACTCGTATCCGCGAGCGTTCACAAGGACTGCAGCAAGTAGGTGGCAGCCTGGCGACAATTACCCAGGAGTTTGACGATGTGCAGCGTGAAATTACCAGCGTGGCAGAAGCCATGGCCAGCACCAGAGAGCACAGTCAAACGGTTGCGGACAGCCTGCGCCAGTTAGAAGACGATGTAGATGAAGGCAACAGAAATATGCACGATTTAGCCACCCAAGCCCGTGCATTAATGGATGCCGCAGAGGGTGTTGATGGTGAGCTAGCACAGCAGCGTTTAGAAGGACGGCACCAGCAAGTATTTAGCGCTGCGCGCCGCACCGCCGACCAAATAGGCAAGTTATTTGAAAAAGGGATCGAGAGTGGCCAGCTATCACAGGACGCGTTATTTCAGCCGGAGTATCGCCTCATCCCTGGCACTCAGCCGCCGCTTTACCATACGGGGTTTGACGACTTTACCGATCAACATCTGCACAGCCTGCAAGAGCCGCTGCTTTCCCAAGTTGGCCTGAGCTACGCCATTGCTTGTGACCGTAAAGGCTATGTGCCTACCCACAACGCGGCGGTAAGTCGGAAGCCCACCGGCGATATTGATCACGACTTAAAGTACTGTCGTAGTAAGCGTATTTTCGATGACCCAACGGGCAGCCGCTGTGGGGCCCATGAAAATCCGCTGCTGTTACAAACCTACAAGCGCGACACTGGAGAAATTATGCATGACCTTTCAGTGCCGATTTATGTGAATGGCAAGCATTGGGGCGGTTTCCGTGTTGGCTATTGCCCGGTACATGACGAAGTCACCCACCGTGATACTCCTGTACTGCCCCCCGCTAGCCAACCAACGCTAATTGACCCTCGGTTGACGCGGGCGTGATTGCCAGGAAGACCAGGAGTAGAGTGCAAGGCCTGTCCAGATCATCAAGAAGGTTGCCAGTTGAATAAGGCCAAGCGGTTCACCGAAAACGGTTAATGCAATCAAGAACTGGATGCTCGGGTTGATGTACATTAAAAACCCAAGCGTGGCGAGTCGTAAGCGGCGTGCGGCTCCCGCAAAAGCCATCAGTGGCAGCGCGGTAAGCACTCCGCTAATGACCAGTAGAATCGACATCGGCGCATCATGGATAAAGTGCGACTCCCCTTGCCAGCTAAGCCAAGTGAGCGCCATAAGTGCAAGGGGAAACAGCAGGAGCGTTTCCACAAACAGGCCAGAAAGCCCGTCTAACGGGACCTGCTTACGAAATAGCCCATAGCTACCGAAGCTTAGTGCTAGTAGCAGGCTAATCCAGGGAAGTTCTCCAAGCATTACAAACTGTATGCCAATAGCAAGGCTGGCTAACCCAAGGGCCACCAGTTGCAGGCGCGCCATGACTTCGCGTAGTACCAGCATGCCAAGGGCCACGTTTACCAATGGGGTTAAAAAGTAGCCTAAACTGGCCTGAAGTACCTGCTTACTTTCCACGGCATAAATGTAAATTCCCCAGTTAAACGCAATCAGCAGCGCGCAGGCTAATACACGTCCTAAGCGTTTAGGCTCTACCAGTGCCGCAACCACCGGTGGCCAGCGCCGCAATAGGCTGATCAAGCCCACTAAAAAAAGGCACGACCAGAGGATTCTGTGAATAAGGATTTCAAAGGCAGGAATTCCCTGGAACAGAGCAAAAAATAGTGGAAAGCAGCCCCACATGGTGTAAGCGGTTAAGCCAAACATAACGCCTTTAACCGCCTCGGGATCCCGGGAAGAAGGTGGAAGCATAGCAGCCTCATTAATTTAAAATGCTAATCTAGCACACAATAAGCGAAGACACTGACGAAAGGAGAGGTGGCATGAGTCAGCTGAGAACGAGCCTAGTACAGTGTGATTTACGCTGGGAAAACCCCGAGGCAAATCACACACACCTTGAAAAGTTGCTGGGGGAACTGGACAGTCGTGATACCGACCTTGTTGTGTTGCCCGAAATGTTTGCCACGGGCTTCACTATGAACTCTCGGGAAATGGCCCAGCCAATGGAGGAGAGCCAGAGCGTTTCTTGGCTTCAAAACCAAGCCAAAGCGAGGGGCTGCGTCATGACCGGCAGCGTCGCTATTGTTGACCAGGGCGAGTACTACAATCGAATGGTCTGGGCGACGCCGGAGGGCAGCCTTCGCTATTATGACAAACGCCACCTATTCCGTATGGCAGGTGAGCACGAGCGTTATGATATGGGTAAGCAGCGTCAGCTAGTTGAATTAAAGGGCTTCAAGCTACTACTGAGCGTTTGCTACGACCTACGCTTTCCCGTTTGGATGCGTCAGCAGCCAGCAGACGATGAGCATTTCGAGTATGATGCGCTGCTGTGTGTCGCCAACTGGCCTGCCCCGAGGCGCCAACCCTGGCGTACATTGCTTCAAGCTCGCGCGGTTGAAAACCTTGCCTACGTGGTAGGTGTTAATCGAGTGGGTCAAGATGCTAAAGGACTCGCCTACAGTGGTGATTCCATGCTGGTCGATTTCAAAGGGGAACCGCTGATCGACCAACCCGCAAATGCTCCGTTTATTGAAACGGGGACGCTAGATAAAACGGACCTAGATGCTTTTCGTGAAAAATTTCCTGCTTGGCAAGATGCCGACCGCTTTTCATTACTGCCAGGAGTGGGTCAATAATGCGCCTTGATCGCTTCTTGAGTGAAACAACTCCATTAACCCGCAGCTTAGCCAAGCGGGCGCTGAAAAATGAAGAAGTTACCTTAAATGGTGAACTCATCAAGCAATCAGCGACCCAGATAGATACTGCCCACGATGAAGTAAAACTCAACGGTGAAACGCTGGTATTAGTCGGGCTGCGTTACCTGATGATGCATAAACCGGTGGACGTCGAGTGCACCGCTCGGCGTGGGCTCTATCCACGGGTAATTGACTTGATTGACCTGCCGAAAGTGGAGCGGCTACAGCCGGTAGGGCGGCTAGATGTCGACACCACCGGCCTGTTATTGTTGACTGACGATGGGCAGTGGTCCCACCGGGTGACCTCTCCGCGCCATCGCTGTGCGAAGGTGTATATTGCTGATTTGGCTGAGCCATTTGAGGATGAGTCGGCTCAGTGGGCGGTGAAGCAGGTGGCCGAAGGGATCATGCTAGACGGTGAAGAGACACCCACTCAGCCCGCCACGCTGCGCTTTATTACGCCACAACAAGCCGAACTGACGATAACCGAAGGGCGCTATCACCAAGTAAAACGAATGTTTGCTGCCTTAGGTAATCACGTGACCACGCTGCACCGACGTTCGATTGGCGACGTGGTACTGCCGGATGACTTAGCGCCGGGTGAATGGCGAGAGCTTACGCCCGAAGAGATTGCTAGTTTCTAGCCTTATATGGACGAAAGTTTTCCGGCGCCCCATTGGCATGGCTTTGCAGTGGGGCGTTTTAATAGCAATGAGCATTTTTATACCGTTATCTTGTACTGGTCTATAGGGGCTGTTCATCTGTTAGCAAGTAGTGCCAAAAACTGAGCGTTAAGCAGACGCTAGCTTAGATGGGCGGCTTCTATAAGCGCTTTGGTATAAGCGTGCTTAGGGGTAGCAAGTACTTCAAGGCAGTTCCCTTGTTCAACCACGACACCATCCTTGAGCACCATGATCCGGTGTGCCATGGCGCGAACCACGGCGAGGTCGTGACTGATAAACAGGTAGCTTAGCTGGCGGCGTGCCTGAAGTTCGCGAAGTAGCGTCACTAGCTGCTTCTGCACGGTACGGTCTAGCGCTGAGGTTGGCTCATCCAATACCAGCAACTCTGGTTCTAAAATGATGGCGCGCGCCACGGCAATGCGCTGTCGCTGTCCGCCGGAAAACTCGTGAGGGTACCGCGCAGCACAGCTTTCCGGTAGGCCCACTTCGCGTAGCGTTCGGTGCACCCGCTCGGTGACTTCTGTGGTCGACAGAGTAGGGTAATGAAACCGCACACCTTCGCTAACAATATCAAACACGGACATGCGCGGGGAAAGTGCGCCGTAAGGGTCTTGAAACACCATTTGTAAGCGATGACGCTGGCGCCTTAGCGCATCGCCGGAGAGTTGGCTTAGCGTGGCATCGCCCAATGAGACGTCACCTTGGCTAGTCACTAAACGCATGATCGCCGAGGCAAGGGTGGTCTTGCCAGAGCCAGATTCCCCGACAATGCCCAGGGTTTCACCAGGGGCAATAGTTAAATTTGTCGCTTTTAGGGCTTCAAAAGCGGGTGGCTGGCGCTGAAAAAGCCCCGTTTTAGGCCGCTTAAAACTAACGCTAAGCTGGTGCGTGGTTAATAGCGGTGTGGTATCGGTCGGGGCTGCTGGCCGGCCTTCGGGCTCCGCGGCAATCAGCGCTTTTGTGTAGTCGCTTTGCGGATTGTTAAATACCTCGGTAACGCTACCGGCTTCCTGCAGCTTACCTTGATACATGACGCAAACCCTGTCCGCGTGGCGGCGTACGAGATTCAAATCGTGGCTGATAAACAACACACCCATGCCATGTTGGTCACGCAGTTCTTTGAGCAGGGCTAGAATTTCCTGCTGTACGGTGACGTCGAGGGCGGTAGTGGGTTCATCGGCTATTAACAGTGTTGGATTGTTGGCAATTGCCATGGCAATCATCACCCGCTGGCGCTGGCCACCGGAAAGTTGATGAGGCCATGCATCAAGCAACTCTTCCGAGCGGGGTAGTTTGACCTGCTCTAATAGCGATTTGGCGCGCATGCGAGCTGCTTGGCCGCTAAGCCCTTGGTGAAGCCGCAAGGTTTCACCGATCTGCTTTCCAATGCGGTGTAAGGGGTTAAGCGAGGTCATGGGCTCTTGAAAAATAAAGCCAACCCGGTTTCCCCGCACCCCGTTCCAATCCCTGCCAGTTAGTTGATTTAAGTCGATGTCCTCTAGCCACCGCTCACCATGAACAGTGGCGTTGCTGGGTAGTAAATTAATGGCACCCAATGCAGAAACCGACTTGCCTGAGCCCGATTCACCCACAATGGCCAGCGTTTCACCCGCGTTCACAGTGAGCGAAAGGGAGTCGACAACCACGTTGCCATCGAAGGAAACCGAAAACTCGTTTAAGCGTAGTAGCGGCTTAGCGGTGTTTACCTGATTAGGCATGCTGGGTTTCCTGGGCGGATGATGGGTGCTGCTTCACATGGCGTGGGTCGAAGGCATCCCTTAGGCCTTCGCCAATGAATACCAGCAACGAGAGCATAAAGGCTAACGTCATAAAGGCAGTAATACCTAGCCAAGGGGCGTGTAGGTTGTTTTTGCCTTGTGCCGCCAGTTCCCCGAGGGAAGGAGCCCCAGGGGGCAGGCCGAACCCCAAAAAGTCGAGAGCGGTGAGTGTCCCGATAGCGCCAGTGAATAAGAAGGGAATAAAGGTAAGGGTAGCCACCATCGCGTTAGGTAGCACATGCCGCCACATAATTAGCCGAGAGGGCAGGCCCATCGCCTTTGCGGCGCGCACGTATTCCAGATTTCGGGCGCGCAAAAACTCAGCGCGTACGATATCCACCAGCCCCAGCCACGAAAACATCAGCATAATGCCCAGTAGCCACCAAAAACCGGGCTGCACAAAGCTTGCAAGAATAATCAGTAAAAAAAGCACCGGCAGCCCCGACCATATTTCTGTCATGCGTTGCCCAATTAAATCCACCTTGCCGCCGAAGTAACCCTGAATGCCCCCTACCAGCACACCCAGAACCAGTGAGCCTGCGGTGAGCACTAAGGCAAAGACCACCGATAACCGAAACCCGTAAATGACACGTGCTAACACATCGCGCCCCTGGTCGTCGGTGCCCAGCCAGTGGCGGCCATCGGGCGGTGCAGGGGAGGGTTGGGTCATCTGCATGTCTAGCGTTTGGTAGGAGAACGGGATAAGGGGCCACAAAGCCCAGCCGTTTTCGTTAATTTGCTGCTGAATGAAGGGGTCTAGGTAGTCGGTTCGTGTGGGTAAAAAACCGCCGAACTCTGTTTCTGGATAGGCGACGAGCAGCGGTATATACCATTGGCCGTCGTACTGCATCACGATAGGTTTGTCGTTGGCAATGAGTTCTGCGAACAGGCTGAGAATAAACAGCACGCCAAATAACCATAGCGAAACGCGTGCGCGTCGGTTGGCTTTGAAAGCCGCTAAACGGCGCAAGGTGATAGGCGATAGCCGAGAGGAGATAAAGCCCATCTTTACGACTCCCTTGAGGCAAAGTCGATGCGCGGGTCGACCCACACATAGGTTAAATCGGATATTAGCTTCAGTATCAGGCCGATGACGGTATACAGAAACAGCGTGCCAAAGATAACGGGGTAGTCCCGTTGCATAACGGCCTCAAAGCCCAACAAGCCCAGCCCATCCAGCGAGAAAATAACCTCAATGAGCAGTGCGCCGGTAAAGAAAATACCGATCATGGCGGCCGGCAGACCAGCAATAATAATCAGCATCGCGTTACGGAATACGTGGCCGTAAAGAATACGATGCTCATCAGCGCCTTTGGCGCGGGCAGTGAGTACATACTGCTTGTGAATTTCGTCCAAGAAGCTGTTTTTGGTTAGCATGGTTAATGTCGCGAAGCTACCAATGGCGGCAGCCGTAACGGGAAGCGTGATGTGCCAGAAATAGTCTTTTACTTTGCCCCAGGGTGATAGGTCGGCAAAATCGGGCGAGGTTAAGCCACGCAGCGGGAACCAGTCCAGGTAGGTGCCCCCTGCGAACAGCACAATCAGCAAAATAGCGAATAAAAACCCCGGGATAGCGTACCCCACTACCACAAGCCCTGAGGTCCACACGTCAAAGCGCGAACCATGCCGAAGGGCTTTACGAATACCAAGAGGGATCGAAATTAAGTAAACCAGTAACGTCGTCCAAAGCCCTAGTGAGATGGACACCGGCAGGCGCTCAATCATTAGCTCGATCACCGGTCGGTCGCGAAAGAAGCTAGTGCCGAAGTCGAAGGTAAGGTAGTCCACCATCATGCCGATGAAACGTTCATGGGCGGGCTTATCAAAGCCAAACTGCTGCTCCAGCTGCTCTATAAAACGTGGATCGATACCCCGCGCACCACGGGAATCATCGCTTACTTGGACATCGGCACCGCCCATGTCCAAGCGTGTGCTGGCCATGGCATCAGCACCCTCAAAGCGTGCCAGCATCTGGTCGATGGGGCCGCCGGGGGCTGCTTGGACAATCATAAAGTTGAGCAACATGATGCCGAATAGGGTCGGTATCATCAGTAGCAAACGACGCAGGGTATAGCGTGCCACGGAGTACTCCTTAAACAGGTTCAGCGGCGTCGGTGACGGCGCTGCAGTTCTGCCTCGCGGTCGGTATCCACCCACCAGGCATCTAAATCCATGGCATATTCAGGGAAGGGCTCTGGATAACCAAATTTATCCCACACGGCAATACGGGTTTCCCCCGAGTGGTAATGGGGGATCACGTAAAATCCCCAGCGAAGTACTCGGTCAAGGGCGTGGGCAACGGTGTCGAGTGATTCACGATCCTCTGCGCGGATGAGCTGTTCAACCAGTGCATCAACGGCAGGGTGCGCTAATGCCATACGGTTACGGCTCTGGGGTGCTTCTGCGGCGGCACTTGTCCAGTAATCGCGCTGTTCGTTACCAGGGTTGTTTGACTGTGGAAAGTGGCTGATCACCATGTCGTAATCGTAGCTGCGTTGACGATTAAGGAATTGGTTAATATCCACTATACGCAGCGATGTTTGAACACCTAGGCGTGCCATATTGCGAAGCATGGGTTGTACCACCCGCTCCAAACCAGAATCATAAAGCAGCACTTCTAAGCTTAACGGGCGACCGGTGTCATTATTAACGAGCACGCCATCAACGACGTCATATCCCGCTTCACGTAACAAGTCCAAGGCTAGCCTCAAACGCTCACGTAGCTCAGTGGGGTGGGCAACAGGCAGTGGTTCGGTAAACAGTCTTTCAGACTGGTGAGAGGCGAGTAGCTCATCTCGAAATGGCGCTAACAATGCCAGCTCTTCCTCTGAGGGTGGCCCGACAGCCTCCATTTCAGAGTTTTGGAAGAAGCTTTCAGTGCGCTGGTAAGTGTCGTAAAAAATATTGGTATTGAGCCACGGAAAATCGAAGGTCAGGCTCAACGCTTCACGCACGCGTGGATCTTGGAATTTCTCTTTACGCAGGTTGAACACAAACGCCTGCATCATCGAAGGATTTACATCGGGCACGGTAATGCGTTTCACCAATCCATCGCGATAAGCAGGGAAATCATAGCCGATGGCCCAGGTGGCCGCCCGAGCATCAACGCGAAAATCTGTCAAACCTGCTTTAAAAGCTTCCCAAGCAATATCACGGTCTCGGTAGTACTCATACACAATTTGGTCAATGTTGTAGCGGCCGACATTAACTGGTAGGTCTTTACCCCAGTAGTTTTCGTCTCGTTGAAATACGATGCGTCGACCAGGGTCTACGTTACTAATACGGTAAGGGCCAGAGCCGGGGTGGGCAGCAAGGGTAGGTGCGGTGAAATCCCGCGGCTCCCAGTAGTGACGGGGAAAGATGGGGAGTTGCGCCACAATTAACGGCAGTTCACGTGATTCAGTATCGTTAAACTCAAAGCGCACCTGGTGCTCGCTTTGGGCGATGACGCGCTCTACCCCCGCGTAATAACTAGCATAAAAAGGGTTACCTTCATCGCGTAATAGGTTGAACGAGAAGACCACGTCATAGGCGGTAACCGGCTCGCCATCTTGAAAACGTGCCTCAGAACGAAGGTCAAACTCAATCCACTCTCGGTTAGGGTCTAAGCGAACGCCTTTTGCCAATAACCCATACAGGCTAAAGGGTTCGCCAGGGTTGCTGGCCATCAACGTATCGTAGATGTTTGAAATGCCCGTGGCAGGGGTGCCGCGGATAATAAAGGGGTTGGTCGAGTCAAAGCTGCCGCCTACGGCGGTATGGGTGATAGTGCCGCCTTTGGGCGCCGACGGATTGACGTGAGGAAAGTAGGCGAAGTCCACTGGCAGTTCGGGGCTGTCGTAAAGAGACAGCCCGTGCTTGGTTTCAATAGGGGTAGAGACGTACTCATTTACCACAAGTGGCGGTGTGCCGGTATTCGCCTCACGTTCCGAGGCAATGAGTGGCATGCTGAGCATAAAGCAGCTGGCTAGCATCATTGCTTTGGCAAACAACACACTGCGTGACATGAGTAACATCCTTTGTGAACACAGCCATTGGATACCCAGCTTTAACGCCCTGAGAGGCTAAGTAGTTGCCCTGGCTGAATGGATTCAGGTCGGGTTAGTGCATTCCATCTGATTAGATCCTGCTGATTAAGATTATAGCGTGCCGCAATGGCTGACAGGTTGTCACCATTTTCAACGCGGTGCACATCTGGGGTCGCCGTTGTGGCAAGCTCGCTGCTGCCTGATTGCGAAAGCTGCGCCAATACCTGTGTATCGACTTCTTCGGGCACTAATAACGTTTGTGCACTATGCAAATCGATACTGCCATTCAGCAGACCAGGGTTTAGCTCGGCCAGCGCGGATTGGCTGACATCTAATAACCGCGATGCTTGAGCAAGACTCACTGGCTGCTCTAACTGCACCTTGGCAAAGGCGGGATCGGAGTGAATTTCCGGCAGGCTGATGCCATAAAATTCAGGGTCATTGATAATGGTGGCGATGGCTTTAAGCTTGGGGACGTACTGCATGGTTTCATTGGGGAGGGCAAGATCCCAGTACTCGCCTGGTAACCCTTGGCCCTGCGCTTGCCGTTGAGCGCGATTAACCGTGCCTGCGCCCGCATTATAGGCCGCCAGCGATAGCATCAAATCACCTTGGTACCACTCATCGGCCTGCATTTCTAGGTAATCCAGTGCTGCTTCGGTGGAAGTGACGACATCCAGCCGACCGTCGTAGTTACCGTTGCGCACTAAACCGAGCGCATCGCCCGTGCGCGGCATAAATTGCCATAGCCCGGCAGCTCCTCGGTGGCTACGTGCACTCGGGTCAAAGGAGCTTTCGACAAAAGGAATAAGGGCAATTTCACCCGGCAAGCCACGCTCTTTAACCTGCTGATTGATCCACGCTAGCCAGGGCGTAGCCCGCTCAGTGATGGCCACAATATTTTGCGGGCTTGCCTGATAATGCTCAATCCACTTATCGACTCTGGCTTGAGCCTCGGTAGATAGCTGCTTTTCTTGCCATTGAAAGTTTGCGCGTAACGAACTCCACGCATCCTTTGGTTCTAATACCAAGGCATCCCAGAAATGGGTATGAAAAGTGGAAGGCTGCGGCGTGGCCTGGGCAGTTGCAGGCTGCACTGTGGTATCCGGGGTGGCTGTTGCCGGCGAGGTGGTGGAAGATTCACCCGGCGTAGCGGACCTGTAAGTGCTTGTGTAATCGGTAGCAGAGGCCTGTGAATTTGCTGCCGCTGCCATAAAAAAGCCCATTATTACGGTGCTACCCGCGCTTAACAGCAGGCGCTGGCGAATCGTTCGATAAGTCATAGTCGGTACGTTTCTTTACGATAGTTTTCTTAAAAACGGTTCTTCCACTCGCGAAGAGTGGTGAATGTGGCGAGATCGTCATCATTAGAACCCTGTGTTCCTGCCGCTTGGCGAACGCTGTCGGTGCTCACACGCAGGTAGGGGTTAATTTTCAGCTCGCGTCCTATCGTGCTGGGTAAGGTGGGCCGGTCGAGTGCCCACGCCTTTTCACACTCCTGCCAGGCGTATTCAACGTCTTTATTGTCAGGGTCTGCAGCACGCGCAAACGTTAGATTTGCTTGCGTATATTCATGGGCTGCAAAGACCAGTGTATCCTCAGGGAGTTCCGTAATCTTTTTCAGCGATGCGAACATTTGCTCAGGGGAACCCTCAAAAAGGCGGCCGCATCCTGCACAAAACAGCGTGTCGCCGCAGAACAGTAAAGCAGGAATGCCCGGTGTAAAGTAGCTGATGTGGTCCAGGGTGTGACCCGGTGTCGTAATTACTTCAAACAGCCGCCCCATGACTCTTACTTCGTCGCCTTCACCTACTGCCACATCAATACCTTCGATGGATGAGTTAGCAGGACCGATAACACGGGGCGAGTAGCGTTTAATCAGTTCATTCAGCCCACCGGTATGATCGTGGTGATGGTGGGTAATTAATATGGTGTCTAGTTTTAGAGAGTCTCGCTCCAGAATCTCGATAACCGGCGCCGCTTCACCAGGATCCACTACGCAAACGCTTTGACTGGTATCTTGTCTCAATAGCCAAATATAGTTATCGCTAAGGGCGGGAATCGGTGTCACGCTCATCATGGGCGAGATCCTTTGAAGTTCGAATGTTAAAGTTCTAATAACGAATAAGTAGTAATAAATTGGTGCTAGTAATCTGCACACTAACTGCACATAACTATGCTGTGCTGAGCAACTGTTAGACCGTTTATTTGACGCGCGCAAGATCGGCGCCAATGTCGCTAAAAGATAGCTACTGTGGAGGGAAGCGCTGTTCATGTCAAATTCGTCAATGGCACCGATGCTCGCTAAGCGGATGGCTCAAAGTCAGGCGTACTGGCAAACCGAAGCTGGCCGTTCACTATGGGATGTGCAGCGCGCTTGCTTAGGCCCGGTTGTTGAAGGGCGCAAGGGGGGGCATAGCTTAGAGATGAGTATGGGGCCGGCATTAATGACCATGTCAGCGATTCCCCACATGATGCGATGGGCGCCTACCCGCGCCCTGGCAGAGTCGCCCTCTACGCTGGTGTGCCCGCCAGGCCAACTGGCGCTGCCGGACCGCTGTTTAGATACCGTGGTGGTACATCATTGGCTGGAGCATCTACCTGATGCTCACTACACCCTTCAAGAGGCAGCGAGAGTGACGGCTGATAACGGTGTATTAGTACTGTTTGGCTTTAACCCTGTTAGCCTCAGCGGGGTCGCTCAGCGCTGGCGTAAAAAGCAGCCTCAGTTTCCGTGGAATGGGCAGTGGCGCACCGCAAATCGGCTGCGAGACTGGCTGGCGTTTGTCGACTTTGAGGTGGAGCGCGTAGACTATTGCTGCTTTCGAGGCCTAGTGAACGCCAAGTGCGGCGAACATTGGGAGGCTTGGGGGCGAAGACATAATCTTCCCCTTGGTGAAAGCTACATGATCCAAGCGCAGCGGCGCCAGCGCCATGCGCCTATCGAGCGAGTTAAGTTTGGCCTAAGCGCCCCCGTTTCATCCTCCACGTTAGGTGCGACACGAACCGGCGCTTCGGCGCGCTATCAGTCATCAGATCAACGTCGTCAAAATAAGGATAGAGAGCGTGAGTAAGCAAGTAGCCGAGGGGCTGCCTCAGGTGACGGTTTATACCGACGGGGCGTGCCGAGGAAATCCAGGCCCAGGTGGTTGGGGAGTGGTGCTCTCTAGTGGTCAGCACGAGAAGACGCTTAAAGGCTACGAAGCCGAGACGACAAATAATCGTATGGAGTTAATGGCCGCTATTATGGCGCTGCGTACCCTCAACAAATCCTGTGAAGTGGCGCTTTGGACGGATTCTCAATACGTGCGTCAGGGCATTACTCAGTGGATATATAACTGGATTAAGCGAGGCTGGAAAACCGCCGCCAAGCAACCGGTAAAAAACGCTGAACTTTGGAAAACCCTTCACGAAGAAACTCAGCGGCACAAGGTGGAGTGGCACTGGGTGAAAGGGCATAGCGGTCATCCCGGTAACGAACGTGCAGATGCCTTGGCCAACGAAGCAATTGATGAGCACCAAAGGAGAGCTGCATGCGCCAAGTAATCTTAGATACTGAAACTACGGGCATTGATCCAAAAGATGGCCATCGTTTGGTAGAAATTGGTGCTGTTGAAATGATCAACCGGCGCTTTACTGGCCGCACTTACCATCAATACATCAATCCCGAACGGCATATTGACGCTGAAGTTGTCGCTGTTCACGGCATTGATGACGCCAAAGTTGCTAATGAGCCAGTATTTGCAGAAATCGCCGAGGCTTTCTGGGCATTTATCGATGGGGCCGAGCTGGTTATTCATAACGCGCCCTTCGATGTTGGGTTTATCGACCATGAATTGACGATGCTCAGTCAGCGTCATAAAGCGCCAGTGCTGGGCCCTGTTCGGGAACATTGCCGTATTTTGGATACGCTGGTGATGGCGCGCGAGAAGCATCCGGGCCAGCGCAATAATCTGGATGCGCTGTGTAAGCGCTACGATATCGACAACGGCCACCGGGTGCTCCACGGTGCACTGTTAGATGCCGAAATTCTCGCCGAAGTGTATTTGGCCATGACCGGCGGCCAAACAGCGCTCATCCTGGATGCTGATACCTCATCAAATAAACAGCAACAGCAGCAGGCAACTGAAGGTCTAGCGGTTAAGCGGCTTTCACTTACCCCTGGTCAGCTACGGGTGATTCGCCCGAGTGCTGACGAGCAGGCAGCCCACCAGGCTAAGTGTGAAACTCATCACCTGCGCTGGTTTGAGGAAACCCAAGCCGATGCTTAAACGTGAAATACCCCACCATGCCCGTGAAGGCCGCGTGATTCGTGTATCCCGCAGCCGTATTGCCCCGGCACTGCTCGACGGTGAGCTAACCCCGCTTCAGCCCCTCCAGCCTTGGAGTGAGCAGATGCAGCCGCTGTGCTATTGGCACGATGAGCCTGTTGCGCTGCTGGTTGAGCGCACGCCGGGCGAAGACTGGATTGATGGCCGGCAATGGCTAGGGCAGTTGGCAGCTTCATGGTTCAGCTTGCTTTCTACTGCGTTACAGGTGGGTGCTTGGCTTGAAAACCATCGGTTTTGCGGGCGCTGTGGCGAGAAGGCCGCCAAACTTGAAGCCGAGTTTGCTATGCATTGTCACGCCTGTGGGCACCGCAATTATCCGCGTATTTCACCGTGTATTATTACCCTAGTGACCAGCGGCGAAGCGATGTTGTTGGCGCGTAGCCCGCGCTTTCCTCCTGGCCGCTATTCAACGCTTGCGGGATTTATTGAGCCTGGCGAGTCTGCTGAAGAGGCTGTGCATCGAGAGATATTCGAAGAGGTTGGTGTCCACGTAGATAAGCTCCGTTACCACCAGAGCCAGGCGTGGCCGTTTCCGCATTCGTTGATGTTTGGCTTTTTTGCTGAAGCGACCACGCGGCGTATTCGCATTGATGGCGTGGAAATTAGCGATGCCGCGTGGTTCTCGCCGCGTCAGCTACCTGCGCTGCCGCCGCCTTACTCTATTTCCCGTGAGCTCGTTGAAACTCACTTGGCCCGTTGGCGTTAATCACTTTGGCCGATTAACGCCCACCGAAGACGATGTTTTAAGGCGGTGTACGGATTACTTGCTGGGGAACAGCGTTGTGAGTTTAGTGGCGAGCATGACATTACCGGTCGCTTTCAGCTTGCCGGTCATGAAAGCCGTCATGCCGTTTATATCGCCACTCATGATGCCTTTTAGGGTTTCAGTGCTCATGGTTAGGCTGACAGAAGGGTCGTCGTGCTCACCTTCTTGGGCATCTAAGGTGCCGTCTTGAATATTCAAATAGTGGCTTCCCGCATCAGTGAAATGAAACTGAAACACTTCGTCCATGCCTTTAGCAGCTTCTGGGTTGAAGCGGGCTTGCAACTTTTCAAGGGTATTTGATGACATAGTAAAATTCCTAATGGCTTATGGGTGAGTTATGGGTTGCTGTCCAAGAGTGTTGGTGAATCAGCACGTTGACCATGAGATTATTTCAAACAATTGTTTTAATCAAGCGCCGTAGGCTGAGTGCAATACGTTCTTAGGCCTAAGGGTGGGCACGGTAAAGCTTTTAAGCGTTTAAACACAGTATTGGGAGCAGCATATGAGTGAGTGGGTAGTAGAGATAGGCACCTTCCTGGTTCAGGCGGTCATTGTGATAGCGCTAATTGGGTTCGTTCTGGTGCTGATCATGCGCAGCAAGGAATCTGACGATGGCAGCCTTAAGCTGAACGTTGAGTCGTTAAATGATCAGCGTCGCTCCCGTGGGCGCCGATTACGTGTGACCACCACAGAGCATGGGGCGCGTAAAAAGCTCATCAAAGCGTTTCGCCAAGAGGAGAAAGCGCGACATAAAGCGGCAAAAAGCGGTAAAAGCGGTAAAAGCGGTAAAAGCGAGCAACAGCATTCACCGAAAGTGTGGGTTCTGGATTTTCATGGGGACTTGAAAGCGTCGCAAACTGAGCAGTTCGCTCAAGAAGTTTCAGCGATTATCGAGGTCGCAACGGCAGAAGATGAAGTGATTGTGCGCCTTGAGTCCGCAGGTGGTTTGGTTCACGGTTATGGGCTTGCAGCGGCTCAGTTAGACAGGCTACGCGTGGCGGGTCTAATGACTACTGTGTGTATCGATAAAGTGGCTGCTAGTGGTGGCTACATGATGGCCTGTACCGCTAGTCACATTAAAGCAGCCCCCTTTGCAGTCATTGGCTCTATTGGCGTTGTTGCGCAGGTGCCCAATATTCACCGGCTGCTTAAGCGCCACGATATTGATGTGGAACTGCTGACCGCTGGTAAATATAAGCGCACCTTGACCGTCCTGGGAGAAAATACCCAAGAGGGGCGCGAGAAGTTTATTGATGATCTGGAAAACACTCACCAACTGTTTAAAAACTTCGTCTCCCAGCATCGTCCTGCTATGGATATCGACAAGCTGGCGACGGGTGAAATCTGGTACGGGAGCGAGGCCCTTGAGCAGCAGCTAGTGGATAGCGTTGGGACTAGCGAGGCGTACCTAGTTGAGCGTATGGCCGAAGCAGAGGTTTATCACGTTAAGCTTGAACCACCCAAAACTATTAGTCGTAAAATCGGCTTAGCGGTTTCAGCCGGGGTAGAGCAAGCCGCCGTCAAAGCGCTAGGGCTAATTGACTCGGCGGGGTGGCAGCGTCGTTAGGAGGCGCCCACCTAAGCCTGCTTCAACCACGGTTTAAGGCGCCATAGAGTTACGCTGCGTAGTGGTGCGCCAAGGTGTCAATAATGGCCTTGGCGCTATCACTTTTAAGTGAATAATAAATGGTTTGGGACTCCCTGCGGGTGTTAACCAACTGGTCGCGCCGCAAGATTGCAAGGTGTTGTGAGAGTGCCGACTGGCTAAGAGCAAGTTGCTGATTAATTTGGGTTACCGACAGCTCTGTTTCCGCTAATAAGCAAAGGATTTGCAGACGCTTTTCATTGGCAAGGGCTTTAAGCAAATTAGTACCTGCCTCAATGGCATGGCCGTTATGCTCTAAGAGGCGTGAGGCGGCGCTTGGGGAAGCAGACATGAGTTTCTCCTTGCCTACACTGATGACACAGCGTTGTTATGGTTTTATAGGCATTTTCGC
The DNA here is from genome assembly GCF_000236625.2 of Halomonas sp. GFAJ-1. Taxonomy (NCBI): domain Bacteria; kingdom Pseudomonadati; phylum Pseudomonadota; class Gammaproteobacteria; order Oceanospirillales; family Halomonadaceae; genus Halomonas; species Halomonas sp. GFAJ-1. Next base: position 24,092 of record NZ_AHBC01000022.1, on the reverse strand, counting down.
GTCGGGAGCATACCGCGAGAATTGTTTATTCAATGATCAGTAATTTAGCGTGTTTTGTCCAAAAGCTGGTTTAACGGTTAATCAATGGTAGTGTCTTCTTGGTTTGTCGACAATCTGTGTGGGCTTATACGGCTTTGGTCGCGATTTATCCCATAGTATGAGGGTGGTCAAGCGATTAACTTTATAAAGTGTCAACAATCAGATCCATTTCGTTGACAAAGTCCAGGCAAGGCCACTATGACTCTCTATCAGAACATCTTCCAGCAATCGGTTGAGCACCCCGAAACCTTTTGGGCTGAACAGGCTAAAAGGCTTCCATGGTACACGCCTCCCACTCAGACGCTCTCCTATGATGATCAGCAGCATGCCCGCTGGTTTGGCGATGGCGAATTGAATATTTGCTATGCCGCCATTGACTATCATGTGGAACAAGGACGCGGTAGCCAGCCGGCTATTTATTGGGATTCCCCCGTAACTCAGTCAAAGGAAACTATTACCTACCAGGAGCTACGTGACCGAGTGGCCCAGTTCGCAGGCGGTCTTGCAACGCTCGGGGTGGCTAAAGGCGACCGAGTGGTGATCTACATGCCGATGGTGCCTGAAGCACTAATTGCCATGTATGCCTGTGCTCGGCTGGGCGCGGTGCACTCTGTCGTGTTTGGTGGTTTTGCGCCCCATGAGTTAGCCGTTCGAATTGAAGACGCAGAGCCAAAGGTGGTTATTGCGGCCTCTTGCGGAATCGAAGTTGATAAGGTGCTGCCTTACAAACCTATTATTGATCAGGCTATCGCCCAAAGTAGCTTTAAGCCTGAAGCGTGTGTGGTCTTCCAGCGTGATGCCCTTCAGGCCGACTTAGCGCAGGGGGATCATGACTGGCAAGCGCTAGTAGCAGACGCTCCCTTTGCTGAGTGTGTGCCTGTTAAGGCAACTGACCCCTTGTATGTGCTCTATACCTCAGGTACGACGGGTAAGCCCAAAGGCGTCGTGCGTGATACTGGCGGCTATGCGGTGGCGCTGGCCTACTCCATGGAAGCGATTTATGCGCTGCAGCCGGGCGATGTAATGTTTACCGCCTCGGATGTCGGTTGGGTCGTCGGGCACTCCTATATTGTTTATGCGCCGCTGCTGAGAGGCTGCACGACGATTATTTATGAAGGGAAGCCAGTAAAAACGCCGGATGCGGGTAGCTTCTGGCGATTAATCCAAGAGTATAAGGTTAAGAGCTTCTTCACCGCGCCAACGGCATTTCGGGCGATTAAAAAAGAGGATCCAGACGCTAAGCTACTGGAAAATTACGATATCAGTAGCCTTGAGCATCTGTACGTTGCTGGCGAGCGGCTAGATCCACCGACTTTCCATTGGTTAGATGATTTGTTAGATGTGCCAGTGATCGATCACTGGTGGCAAACCGAAACAGGTTGGCCCATTGCCGCTAACTTACCTGGTATAGAGGCTACACCTACCAAAGCAGGTTCTGCGACGTACCCTGTGCCTGGGTTTAATGTGCAAATCTTAGATCGCGATGGTGAAACCGCTGCGCCCATGCAGCAGGGAAGTGTGGTGATCAAGCAACCGCTTCCGCCAGGGTGCTTAACCGGTATTTGGCGCGACCCACAGCGGTTCCATAGCGCCTACATGGCGGCGTTCCCTGGCTATTACTTAACCGGTGATGGCGGCTATTTTGATGAAGATGGCTATCTGTTCATCATGGGCAGAACCGACGATGTTATTAACGTGGCTGGGCATCGTCTCTCGACGGGTGAAATGGAAGAGGTGGTAGGCGGGCACCCAGCCGTTGCTGAATGCGCAGTCATTGGTATCCACGATGACTTGAAAGGTCAGCTTCCGATTGGCTTGGTGATTACCAAAGATGGCTTTGAGGGCGATGAAGCGCAACTCGAAGCCGATCTGATTAACTTGGTGCGTGAGCGTATTGGGCCGATTGCGTGCTTTAAGCAAGTGTTGGTGGTTAGCCGTTTGCCTAAGACGCGTTCCGGGAAAATATTGCGTAAGCTGTTACGCAATATTGCTGATGGTAAGTCGTTTGGCATACCTTCAACAATCGATGATCCAACCAGCCTAAGTGATGTGCACACCGCCATGTGCGAACGTTCAGTAGGTGCTGCTGAACAGGCTAAACCGTTGGACGCTTAATGTTGTGAAACTGTGGCACGGCAACTGCCCAAGCCGCTCGATTCGTCGAGCGGCTTTTTTATTGCTCAGCGGAAAGCGTATAATGCGCGCCCGTTAGCGTTAAAACGCTTTTTTGAGGGTTCCCTAACCCCTCATGTGATTAAAAAAAGGCCATCCTGAATGTTTGCATTAACTGATACCCAATACCGCCGCTGCTTGGTGGTGATGATCGCTTTTCATATTGGCATTATTGCTGCAAGTAACTACTTGGTTCAGCTGCCGTTTACGTTATTTGGTTTTCATACCACCTGGGGTGCATTCAGTTTCCCCTTTATCTTTCTGGCGACGGATTTAACCGTACGGTTATTTGGTAAAAGGCCAGCACGTTCAATTGTCCTGCGTGTTATGTTTCCCGCGTTGGTAGTCTCGTATGTGGTATCGGTTGTTTTTCCACGGGGCAGCTTTGCTGGACTAGAAGCCTTGGGCGAGTGGAATTTGTTTGTGGCACGTATCGCGCTGGCTAGCTTCCTGGCCTATGTGATAGGGCAGTTGCTAGACGTGCAGGTGTTTGATCGTTTACGCCAATGGGCGTGGTGGGTAGCGCCAGTATGCTCAACGGTATTAGGCAACTTAGCCGATACCTTCGCGTTTTTCTTTGCGGCTTTTTACAACAGCCCAGACCCCTTTATGGCTAATCATTGGGTTGAGATTGCGGTGGTCGATTATGTGATTAAGCTAGGTATCAGCCTACTCTTTTTCCTGCCACTTTACGGCTTATTGTTAGCCTGGCTTACCCGTCACTTGGTGGTGTGGACAGGCCAAACAGATGCGCCCCCTCGAACTGCATAATGGCTAAGGAGCCCGCATGACCGAACTTGCCGCCGTTGAACTTCATGTCATTGACCTGCCTGCCGAGCAAGGCAGTCATGACCAGCTTCCGTTAGTGGTTATCCATGGCCTGTTGGGCAGCGCTGATAACTGGCGCTCTCATCTCAAAGTGTGGCAGCAGACTCGCCGTGTAATTGCAGTTGATCTGCGTAACCATGGCCGCTCACCCCATGTAGAGGGCATGAGTTATAAAGCCATGAGCCAAGATGTGCTGGCAGTATTGGACAAGCTTTCGATTGAGCGTGCGCATGTTCTTGGGCACTCCATGGGCGGCAAAGTCGCTATCACGTTAGCCCGTGTTGCACCAGAGCGCTGCGCGTCCTTGGTGGTGGCTGATATCGCACCGGTGGCTTATCAGCATGGTCATGATGATGTGTTTGCTGCTCTTGAGCGTGTAAAAACAGGGAAACCTACTAACCGTCGCGAAGCGGATGCGTTGCTTGCCGAACACGTTGATTCACGTCCTACCCGGCTGTTTCTTGCCACGAACCTAGTGCGCAACGATGAAGGAAGTATGAGTGTGCGTGTTGGTTTAGATGAGATTCAGAGGGGCTATGAAGCCATTATTGGTGTGCCAGACGGCGAGGGTGCTTTTGATGGCCCAACGCTGGTGCTGCGTGGCGCTGATTCTCATTACGTCAGCGATGATATGCTGCCAGCACTGCGGGAAATGCTACCGAAGGCAAGAGTGGTAACCCTCAAAGAAGCGGGCCACTGGCTGCATGCTGATCAGCCTGCAGCATTTCAGCAAGCGGTTGAGGTTTTTATCGCGGCGCAGTTTTAGGCATTGAGGCCGGCTGATTCTCAAGCTGGGTGATTTTTAGACAGTGTTGCTCTGGGTTGCGTAGGAATCGATTTAGGATACGGTAAGTGTCGGCATCAAACTGTGGGTTTGAAGCGATAAGCTTTCTAGCCGCAGTTAACGTTCCTGTGCGACCTAGGTAGCACCAGTGATCTACCACATGATACGCATTGCTCCGAGTGTTTTGGCCTTTCTCACGGATCACAATTCGGCCAGGCCATGGCCAAGTGCCAACCTGGAGTTTTTCCATTGCTTCCTGTGCACGTTGAGTGTGCTCTTTCATTCCCTCTTTACCGCAGCAAGCACCTTTGCATTTACCCAGCTGGTTGGCAAAGCAGCGGCCCTTACCTTTTTCTAAGCCAAGTACCTGTGGACATAGCTGGTGCGTTTCACTCAGAGAGCGCAGTGTGTCTTTAGCTTCTTTGGCGCTGCGAAAAAGTCCGTAAAAGCTACCTGATTGGGGCTGCCCCAGGGCGCTGCCATTAATCAAAGTGGGAGCGTGTTGCTTGGCTGGCCAGTGCCAGGTGTTTAATTTTCCTTGGCGCCTAAGTTGTCGGTTCATTATGGGCATCAGTTGCTTAATCAGCTGAGCCTCTCGAAGTTGGGCGCCCATGTCGCCTGCCGTCTCTTCCCACTCAACATGCTGTATTTGTTGGGCTAGGCGCATTTCTTTGTCATCTTGGTAATCGCGCTGAAAGTGGCCCAGCACGCGGCTGCGTAAATTGATGCTTTTGCCAACATAAAGGGGTAGTCGGTTATGACCGTAAAAGAGATAGACGCCAGGCGTTGAGGGTAACCCTTCAAGCTGTGTGCTATCTAAATGGGCGGGTAAGCTGCGGTGGCGCTGTTCATCGCCAAGGGCAGCCTGCCAGGTAGCCTTGTCATAGAGGCGTTGCCACGCTTGCCACAGCTGCCATAGCGCTAACGCGTCATCTTCTGCCCGATGGTGGCGGTCCACCGCTATTGCATAGCGCTCCACAAGCGCTGCGAGGTTGTGCTGAGCTGCCTGAGGGGCAAGGCGTCTTGAAACGCGTAATGTGCAGATTAACGTGGCGCGGAAGTCGATGCCTGAACGCTTAAATTCATTGCGCAGAAAGCTGTAATCAAAGCGTGCATTGTGCGCGACTAAACGGCCATCCCCCAACCACTGGCGAAACTCAGCTGCTACCTGCTGAAACGAGGGGGCATGAGTGAGCATGCCGTCCTTAATTCCTGTCAGTTGGCTGATGTGCGCAGGAATTTTACATCCAGGGTTAATCAAGCTGCTCCAGCGCTCAGTGATGCTGCCATCAACTACCTTCAACGCTGCCACTTCAGTGATGCGGTCACGGGTGGCTCGTGTGCCGGTGGTCTCTACATCAATGAAAATTAACGGTGCTTCGCTCATATCGCTCCAGCACAAAAAATTCAGCTTACTAAATTACATTGAATGGGGGTCAATCGCTAAGCGTGACACGGGCAGTGCTACGTCGATAAGTTCAGCCTGCAGTAAAAAACTTTCAAACGCCGCATAGCGTCGTGTATCAAGGGCGGCTGGGCTCAAGGTCATCCGTCTGAGCAAATCTTCCCAGGCAGCTGCGTTAATGGTGTTATCAACGACCGGATAGGTTGTGGCTAATAGCGACCAGGCGGCATCAGGGTTTTCGATAATCCAATAACTGGCTTCTTCAAGCGCGATTAGAAAGCGAGACCACGTGGGGGCGCGACGAATAGCTGTGTCGCTATTGGCCAATATGATGAGCCCGTCATGGCGGGGTATTTCTAAATCGTGGTATTGGATGACATGGGTTGCAATGCCTTCTGTTGCAAGCTGAGGGGGTAAATAGTGAAAAAAACCATCCGCGATGGCATCCACTCTTCCTTCTCGTAGTGCCGTAGTGGTGCCAAAACGCACGCTCTCTGGCCGCATGAAGTCATCTATTTGCTGGACTGAGCGGGGTAGTAATTGTTGTAGTACCGCATCACGACCTTCACGGGTAGAAAAGCCATAGTGTAGTTCCGCAAGATGCATGTGGGGATCCTCGCCCTGGTGTTGGGCCCCGGATACAATAACTGCGGTCAGTGGTGTTTCAAAAAGGGTGCCAATACGGATAATCGGCGACCCTTCGTGGGCATGCAAATGCAGCAAGGGTTGTCGAGTTAGCGCAAGATCGACGTCGCCAGCAGCTAACAGCTTAATCGCGATGGTGGGGTCTGCGGGGGATTGTAGTTCAATCTCGAGCCCCTGTGCGGCAAAAAGGCCTCGCTCTTGGGCAATAATTAGGGCTGCATGTTGAGGGCTTAAGTACCAGTCCAGCATGAGCGTAAGCTGCTTTAAAGGAGGAGGGTCTAACGGCGGCGGTGGGGTCAGAGCCATTGTTGGCACCTCCTCGTCGGCGTTTTCCTCAGCCATAGACTGCAATAACGCTTCTGGAACCTTTACCTCGCTTTCAAGGTGCAGCACTTCAACTTCTTCGACGCTTGCTTCATTGGCGTAAGCAACTGAATCTGAAAATAATAATAAAATTACTAATGCCAGCGGTGTGAGTGCCAGCGCGACTAACCATCGGTGAGGCAAATGTTGCAACATAAACAATAACTCCAGACATCGTGACGGCGGAGTGTAGCCGTGAGGTTAAGCATCTGACCAGCCCCATCGCGAATCAACCCGGTAATATGTCACAGTAAATTCAACGGTGGCATGCAATAATAGAGCGGCATTGATGTAGAGACGGAGACACATGGACGCAATTTATACGTTCTTTTTAGTTGGTGGTTCGCTCATGGCGCTTAGCATTTTAGCGAGCCGCCTTTCATCAATGGTTGGCCTCCCGTTACTGCTTATCTTCCTTGGGCTTGGCATGTTGGCCGGTGAGGAGGGTGTGTTAGGCGTCGTGTTCGACGATTATTCAATGGCCTTTACGATTGGCCACTTGGCCCTGGCCATGATTTTGTTAGATGGTGGTTTACGCACCCGCCTGAAAACATTCCGTGTAGGCTTCAGGCCCGCGCTTTCTCTCGCAACGTTCGGCGTTTTTATTACTAGCGCCATTGTGGGTTTGATTGCCATGTGGGTGTTTGATCTAACGCTGATTCAAGGGCTTTTGGTGGGGGCGATTGTTGGCTCCACCGATGCGGCAGCCGTTTTCTCAATGCTAAGCGGCCGTGGTGTTAACTTGAATGAGCGGGTGGGTGCAACCCTTGAAATCGAGTCGGGCACCAACGACCCGATGGCAATTTTTCTAACGTTGATGCTGGTTGAGTTACTGGTCGGCGATATTGGCGGTTCGCTCGATACACTCTTGTTCTTTATTTCCCAGTTCGGTATTGGCTTGTTAATCGGCATAGGAGGGGGCTGGTTAAGCGCTAAGCTTTTGCGATGGCTTGACCTTGCGCCAGGGCTTTACGCGATGCTAGCGCTGGCGCTTGGGTTTAGTGTCTTTGGTTTAACCAGTGTGCTAGGTGGAAGTGGTTTCTTAGCTATCTATTTAGCCGGTTTGATGATTGGCAACCAACCAGGCCGCCACCTCAACTTTATTTTGCCTGTGCACGATGGTTTGGCATGGTTAAGCCAAATAGGCCTTTTCCTGGTGCTGGGGCTGTTGGTTACCCCAAGCGAGCTCTGGGAAGTGGCACTGCCTGCTAGTTTAGTCGCATTGGCGCTAATTTTTATTGCTCGCCCTTTGGCCGTACTGATTACGATTAAGCCCTTTTTCAAATTTCGTTGGCGAGAAACCTGGTTCATTGCCTGGGTAGGATTGAGAGGGGCTGTTCCTATCGTATTGGCTATTTTTCCGGTGATTGGCGGCGTCGAAAACGCCTCGCTCTACTTTAATGTGGCATTTGCAGTGGTGTTAATGTCGCTGCTCATTCAGGGCGGCTCACTCGGCGCGTTGGTTAAAGGTAGAAGTGCCTGTAGGGACTACCCCCAACCGTCGTGGGCCGCTTGGCATACTGCCGGAAAATGATTTTGAAATGTTTGTCTATGTGGTCGAAAACCAAGACTTAGAAGATGTGCCGATTCGGCTTTTACGCTTTCCGTCCGGCGCTCTGATTTCTGCTCTGTTTCGCGATCATGCCATGCTTCACCCCAAAGGCAGTACGCGGCTCAAACTCAATGACGTGATTTGTGTTATCGGGCGTTCAGAAGACCTGGTAGCGCTGAATCGACTGTTCAATGGCGATGCTAAGCTTAAGCAAGAGCGCGCTTTCTTCGGTACCTTTACCTTAGATGGCAGCGCTCAAATGCAGGATGTTGCCCAGGCTTACGGCTTAACGTTAAGCCCGGGGGAGCAGGATATGACGCTGGCCGAATTTGTCTCGTTGCGAGTGGGTGGACACCCCGTCGTAGGTGATGACGTCGATTGGCATGGCATTCACTGGGTCGTCAGTGCTATGGAAGGCGGCAGCATTACCCGGGTAGGTTTAAGATTGTACTAATTCACCCTAAAGGCATTGACTTCGAAGGAAATACTGTTAGTATACGCACCCATAAGCCGGAGGGATGGCAGAGCGGTTGAATGCACCGGTCTTGAAAACCGGCATAGGTTAATAGCCTATCCAGGGTTCGAATCCCTGTCCCTCCGCCACAACGTTTAAAAAAGCCCGCTAATAGCGGGCTTTTTTTCGTCCATACTTTTTAAAATCAATAACTTACGTTCGCATGGTGTTTTATCGGGTTGCATAGCATCGCACACAAGCGCAGAATCTATGTTGGGTGGGATGTTGGGTAGAGGTTAGAGGCCTGTTATGCCAAGACAAACGAAACCGTTAACCGCGCTGGAAGTGAAGCGGATCACACAGCGCGGGCTTTATGCTGCTGGTGAAGTGCCTGGCCTATATCTGCAAGTGGCCAAGGGAGGCACGCGGTCATGGGTGCTGCGTTATTCCACTGGCGAAACTCGCGTAGCTGCATCTGGCAAGCCGTTCAAGGTGCGTCGTGATATGGGGCTAGGGAGTTACCCCGGCGTGACGCTGGCGCAAGCCCGCGAGAAGGCTCGCGCTTTTCGTGAAAAGCTGGATGCGGGCATTGATCCGGTTACTGAGCGCAGAGCCTCCGATCAGTCCCGCCGCGCTGCTGAGCTTGCGCGTATTACTTTTGCCGATGCCGCCGCTGCTGTTATCAAGATTAAGCAGGCAGAGAGCCGTAACCAAAAGCACGGTAAGCAGTGGCAAGCCACGCTAGACACCTATGCTTTCCCCATGCTGGGCAAGATGGCCGTTTCAGATATTGAGTTGGTACACGTCAAACAAGTGCTAGTGCCAATATGGGAAACCAAAACGGAAACCGCTACCCGCGTTCGCCAGCGTATCGAAGCCGTATTGAACTGGGCAACGGTTCATGGCCATCGTAGTGGCGATAACCCGGCGCGCTGGAAAGGCAACCTCGATACTGTGTTGCCCGCGCCTTCGAAGGTGGCCAAGGTGGAACACCACCGCGCCATGCCGATAGATTCTATGCCCACGTTCTGGCAATCCCTAGAGAAGCGCACCGGGGACGCGGCCAAGTGCCTAGCGTTCACGATACTTACCGGCTGCCGTTCTGGTGAAGCCCGTGGCGCTCGCTGGGATGAAATAGATCTGGCCAACGCCACCTGGACCATACCCGCCAGCCGCATGAAAGCAGGCAAGGAACACCGCGTGCCGTTATCTGCGCCAGCACTGGCCTTGCTCAAAGCGCAGCCCCAGTCTCGGGAACACGTCTTTCTAAGCCCGCAAGGCAAGTTGCTGTCTGATGCAGCCATGACCGCTTTACTCCGCCGCATGAAGGAGGATCTCCGGGCAACGGTTCACGGTTTCCGTTCAACGTTCCGGGATTGGATGGCAGAGCGTACAGGTACCCCACACGAAGTGGCAGAGGCCGCGTTGGCGCACAGCATCCGCAACGGCACTGAGGCGGCTTACCGCCGTAGCGACCTATACTCCAAGCGTGCCCGTGTCATGGATCAATGGGCCGCTTTCGTTACTACGCCTGCACCGGCTGGCACTGGCAATGTTGCACCGATCAGGGGGGAGGTAACTGGTTTATGAGCGCCAGCAGGCAAGAACGATACGATAATGCTGAAGCTTTTGTGAAATACGTTAAACAGCAATTGGAAAATGATTATTCAGAGCTTTCCCTCTGGCATGAACCAGAGTTCACAAACCGCTTCAATCAGTTAAAAAGCATTCCCTCTCCTGACCCAAGAGAGCTGGCTTTTGTTGAGTTGATGAAAGATATATTGCGTGCAGCTTGGGCAATGCCAAGTCGCAATCCTCTGGAGGTGATGCAGGAGAATGGGGGCGCATACAAAATTTTGTTACATCGTGCTGCTGACCTCTTAGAAAAAGGTGAGCCAATAGAGGGGGCGGTTCGTACTTTCTTGATCATGCATTTGCGAGGTGAAATTAGTCCTCCCAAGAAACGTACAGGTCTTAGAACTCATAAAGACAATACTAGGGAAATAACCTGCATGTCGCTGGTTTTGGCTGCTAAAAGATGTGAACTGCCGATATCAAGAGCAAAGGAAAGCGATAGTCGGTTGAATGCCGTTGGCCTTGTATCCGATGTTTCAGGCCTATCTTTTGATCGGGTAGAAAAACTGACTAAACAGCCCTGGATTCGCCCTTTGCTCAAAAAATGAGTCAGGTTGCAAAAGTTGGGTCGTGATAGTTTTTTTGATCATGCCCGGTCGAGCTGCTACTCGCCACTACGCCATGATTTACCCAGTCATCCACTACGACGAGGTAAATCATCATGGCTGCCAAAACGAATCCCCAGACCACTTCTAAGTCCGGCGTCGAATTTCTCAATGCCAAGCAAGTTGCCAACCGCTATGGCGTTCATCCGGCGAGCATTTATCGCTGGGCTAAGGAAAGCAATTTTCCTAAGCCCATTAAACTAGGCCCAAACGTTACCCGCTGGCGCTTGGCAGACTTAGGAGAGTGGGAAGCGACACAGCAGGAGGTGTCGTAATGGTTAAGTCTTCTTCTCAATTTCACAAAGATGAAACAGCTGTGTGTCATTCCATATTGGTTATGGGTGATCATCGAGTAATGAGCCGCATCAGCACGGCGCAAGGCTGCTTGCTAGCTCTTCTTTCTGAAACTGACATACCTCTAAACGACTATTACAGGCATGGCCTTTTATTGGCTCTGAAGGAGCTGACCGGCGTGCTAGAAGCGCGTGTGAGTTATCTCGAAGAGCAACACCTGTGTCCTGGAGGTGAGCATGCGAACGATTAATCAGAAAAATAATAACCGCAGCATCAAAAATACACGCCCTGACGTTCATGCCATGCTGGCGCGGTTGGAAAAGGTGCGCGAAAACGGTCCAGGTCGTTGGATTGCCTCCTGTCCCGCTCACCATGACCGCTCACCAAGTCTAGCGATTCGTGAGACGCCAGATGGCACCCTTCTAATGAAGTGCTTTGCTGAGTGCCCCATAGCGGACGTATTAGTCGCCGTTGGCTTAGAGCTGAAAGACCTGTTTCCTCAGCGTGAGCGCGATGTCTATCGCGCCAGCAAGCGTCCAGGGGAGCGTTGGGTTCCTCGTGACGTGCTCGCTGCCATTGCCCGTGAGGCACTTATCGTACTGCTCGCTGCTAATTCTACTCACCGGGGGGATTGCTTGAGCAGTGCTGACCTCGACCGTTTGGCCACGGCAGCAGGCCGCTTACGAAGTGCGGCTAAGGAAGTGGGCTGCAATGTTTAATCACGATACTACTGGTGCGTCATGGTTGGATGACCAAGCACACCAAATGATAGAGACGCCTTCTAATGATGAAGGCAATCTCGACCTATCACCCGAACCACTGCCGCTTTCACCTAAGCCTCTGTCGTATCCTGTTGAAGCCCTGGGGCCGGTACTTGCCCCTGCTGCCAAACGCCTGGCCTATCACGTTCAAGTACCAATCGGGATGGCGTGCCAGTCAGTGCTCAGTGCGGCCTCGTTAGTAGTGCAAGGTCACGTTGATGTTGCCCGGGGGAATATTGGCAGCGGGCCAGTAGCCCTTTTCCTGATGACTGAAGGAGAGAGTGGGGAGCGTAAATCTAGTGTTGATAAGATTGCGCTGGCCCCCATTCGTACTATCGAAGCGGAGCAGCGGGAACAGTTCGACAAGGTAATGACAACATTCAGGGCCGAGGATGAAGCCTGGGAAATGTGCCGTAAGTCGATCATTGCCGCAAACGAAGTTAAGGGTAAGCAGGCCATGAGCGAAGAGCAGCAAGCCCGCTTGTCAGAACAGTTGGCGGCGCACGATGAATGCCGTCCTAAGCCGCCACCTATGCCAAATTTAACGTTCTCGGAGCCAACAGCAGAAGGGATGTATAAGCATTTGAAGGCTAACCATCCCAGTGCTGGTCTTTATAGTGATGAAGCTATCGGTTTTTTCGGTGGGCACGGCATGAGTGAGGAGGCGAGGGGGCGCACCATTGAAGCGCTTTGCCACCTATGGGATGGAGCACCGTTAACACGTACACGTGGGACGGTAGGTGAATCTGGCTTTCTGGCAGGACGCCGCCTATCTACCCACCTGATGATGCAACCAATCATTGCCGATAAGGTACTGGGCGATCCGTTACTCCAAGGGCAGGGGTTTCTGCCTCGGTTTTTGATTTGCCGGGAGCCAAGCCTCATTGGTACCAGGTTTTTAGCCGACCGTGATCCTAGCGCCAGCGTGGACACCGACCCGGATATTGCAGCGTACTGCCGCCGTATCGACGAGCTGGCACGTAAGGAGCTACCCATTAACGACAGCGGCGAACTCGAGCCCCGCTTGTTACGTATCGAAGGCGAGCCTTTTAAAGTGATGTGCGATCTTCACGACGGCATCGAGTCTGAGTTAGCTCCCGACGGGGCCTTCCACGATATACGCGCCTTCGCCAGCAAAGCCACTGAGAACGCCGCCCGCCTGGCCGCCATTATGTCCGTAGTAGAAGGGGCCGACGCGATCAGCGTGACCCACATCGAACGCGCCGGGCAATTGGTTACGTATTACCTCGAGACGATGAAGAACCGCACCAATGAAGCACAGCAAGATCAACAGGAACGCCAAGCCCGTGATTTACTGGGCTGGATCAGCAGCCACGGTAGCACGCTGCATCAAAATGATTTCAAGCGACTTCCAAGCGCCTATCGTAGCGCCAAAAAAGCCCGGCTGCTGCTTGATAAGCTGGTGCTGGCGGGGTACTTGCGCGCTACTAAATACAGTGCTCGTAACACTGCGACTGAATGGAAAGTTGTGAACCATGTTCAATCCCATTGAGCGCGGTAGGCAGTTACGCGAACAGCGTAAATATGCCAATAAGGGGAGCTGCGGATTTAGCGGATTTGAGGATGCATCCCAAAAAATACAGCGATACCAATGCGTTGGTGATAGCGCACCGTTTGCGGGCAAAGTGCGGATAACTGCGGATAGTTCTGTGGATGCACCCACAGTCGAGAAAGTCCGCAATGTATCCGCAGTGCATCCGCAGCTTATGAAGGCCTCAGCTTCAAGCCTTTCCGCAAATCCGCAAAACCCGCATAGGGGAGGGGTGGGGATAGCGTTGCCACCTGTAGAAGAGGCGACAACGGCTGCGAACGTGGAAACCTTGCTGACCAACTTGCTTATGGTTGGTCGCGATTTAGGAGGGGTAAAAGAGCTGGCGCGCACCACGATGCTTCAACAAAGCCAGAAAGCGGTAGCAGAGTTGGCCGCTGCACTGGATGATGCTTTTGAGGTGTCACCAGACATCGCTACTGCCATAGCTCAGTGCCGCCAGCTACTTACAAATCCGGCGGCGCTCGAAGCTGCTAAAGCGCTATGGCCAAAGTTGCCACCAACGCCAGCGCCAGCCTCTAACGGCCTATTGATACAATCTCCCCCACAACAGGAGCCATGCCCTTGGGGGCCTCCTATCCCCCCACAAACCACTCCTTAGCCTTTTGCTTTAGTAAAACGTAAAAATGAGGTGAAAATGCCCTTTGATAAGCTTTTACGTTTTAATCTTCGCGGGTTTTCAGCAAAACGGGACACCCCACTAGGGGGGTGAAAAATAAGGTGAGTGGAAAATTAGGGACATATCCCGACCTGCAATATGGTGAAGCTACGAACACCTGAATGCCTATCGCAGCCCCGATGTTTTTAAAGCCGCATCCATGCTGATGAAAAGACATGCGCCGCGCTGCAAAACCTCAGGTGCCTGTAGTAAGCTAATCCTAATTCAATACGTTACGAAAACGGTAATACCAACGGGAGCATCACCTTGGTCGATGGAAGCGCAGAAAAACGGCTGTGGGCAGCCGCTGACCAGTTATGGGCCAACACCGGCCTGAAGCCTGCCGAGTTCTCAGCCCCCGTGCTAGGCCTTATTTTCTTGAAATACGCCGATAGGAAGTATGCCGCCGCCGAAGAAAAGCTGGGGCCAGTGGGGTCTGGTGGCCGCCGTAAGGTGAGCAAGGACGACTACCTGGCAGAAGGCGTGATTTTCCTTCCTGAAACGGCTCGCTTTTCCTACCTTCTAACGCTGACGGATGGCGACAACATCGGGCGAATCATCAACGATGCCATGAAGGCTATCGAGGAGGAGAACACAGACCTAAAAGGTGCTCTACCGCGAACCTATACCCGCCTTGAAAACTGGGTGCTCCAGGAGCTGCTCAAGCAGATCGGCCCGGTGGATCTCTCCGGTGATGCGTTCGGCAAGGTGTACGAGTACTTCCTGGGTAACTTCGCCTTGAAGGAAGGCCAGAAAGGCGGGGTCTTCTACACCCCGGAATCGGTAGTTAAGCTGATTGTCGAGATTCTTGAGCCCTACCACGGGCGCATCTTCGACCCGGCCTGTGGTTCCGGTGGTATGTTTGTACATTCGGCTGAATTTGTGCAACGCCACCACAAATCAGCGGTGGATGAAATATCGGTGTTTGGTACCGAGAAAGACCAGACCACCGTCAACCTCAATAAGATGAACCTCGCAGTGCATGGCCTTTCCGGCGATGTGCGGGTGTCCAACACCTACTACGAAGACCCCCACCACGCGGTCTACAAGAACGGTGAAGGCTTCTTCGACTTTGTGATGGCTAACCCCCCGTTCAACGTCTCTGGTGTGGATAAGGAGCGGCTGGAGGGCGACCCACGCTTCCCCTTCGGGATGCCCAGAACCGACAACGCCAACTACCTCTGGATCCAGCTCTTCTACGCTTCGCTGAAGCCGACTGGCCGAGCTGGCTTTGTTATGGCCAACTCGGCGGGAGATGCCCGAGGCAGCGAGCAGGTCATCCGCCAGAAGCTGATAGAGTCCGGCGCCGTGGATGTGATCGTCTCGGTGGGGCCGAACTTCTTCTATACCGTCACGCTGCCCTGCACCCTATGGTTTTTCGACCGGGCTAAGAGCGAGACTGAGCGGGGTGACAAGGTGCTGTTCGTTGATGCCCGCCACCTTTACCGCCAGATCGACCGGGCGCACCGCGACTGGCTGCCGGAACAGATCGAGTTCCTGGCCAACATTGTGCGCCTCTACCGTGGTGAAGACATCGAGCTGGATCAGGGTAGTGAAACACTGCTGGCTGAGAAGGGGCTGGGCGATGGCTACGCCGATATCCCTGGCCTATGCACAGTGGCGACTCGTAAAGAGATCGAGGCGCAGGGCTGGTCGCTGAACCCTGGGCGCTATGTTGGGGCTGCGGCGAGAGAAGCAGAGGATGTGGACTTTACAGAGCGGCTGGAGGAACTGGCTGAGGAGCTGGAGGTGCTGAACGCGGAGGCAAGAGAGCTTGAAGAGATAATTGGAAGCAATGTTGCTGGTATTCTAGAGGCAGCATCATGAGCTGGAACAATATCACTGTTGGTGACCTTGTCGAAAGTGGAGAGGCCGAGGTCAAAACCGGCCCTTTCGGAACCCAGCTCAGAGCCAGCGACTATGTTGAGAAGGGGACGCCCGTTATCAACGTCAGAAACATCGGATTCGGTAGCATTCGACCCGATAAACTTGAGTACATTCCTGAAGAAGTAGTCAAAAGGCTTTCCAATCACCTGCTCCGTAAAGGTGATATTGTCTTTGGGCGAAAAGGAGCTGTTGAGAGACATGTCTACATCCGGTCAGGCCAAGAACGCTGGTTTCAGGGGTCCGATTGCCTTAGGCTAAGAATTAATAGTGAAAACAGTGTGCTATCTAAGTACCTTTCTTTCACATTTCTTACCCATGAACATCAGTCTTGGATGATGCAGCAGTGTTCACACGGCGCCACTATGGCTTCGCTGAACCAAGACATTATCAAACGAATCTCTGTGAGACTTCCTCCAATTGAGAAACAGAGAATGATTGTCGATATTCTCTCCGCCTACGACGATCTCATCGAGAACAACACCCGCCGCATCGAGATTCTTGAAGAAATGGCCCGGCGACTGTACGAGGAGTGGTTCGTTCACTTCCGCTTCCCTGGGCATGAGGAGGTGAGTTTTAAGGAGAGTGAGCTTGGGAGGATTCCTGAGGGGTGGGGGATAGCCAACCTAGAGGAAGTTGTTGATTTGACGATGGGGCAATCACCCAAGTCAGAGTTTTACAACGACAGAGGGGAAGGACTTCCATTTCACCAAGGTGTCACGGACTTCGGAAACTACTTTCCCAGCAACAGGCTTTACTGCACTGTGGAGAACAGAGTCGCTGAGGAGGGGGATATCCTTTTCAGTGTTCGCGCCCCAGTGGGAAGGATCAATATCTCGAAAGAGAAAATTGTCATTGGACGCGGTGTTTCTGCACTCCGCAGCAAGGCGGGTCATCAGGTATTCTTGCTGTCACAGCTCCGAAAAATCTTCGAGGAAGAAGACTCGATTGGTAATGGCGCCATATTCAAAGCAGTCACCAAGAAAGATATGCAAACAATCAAGATGTTACAGCCTAATGTTCACTACATAGAGAGCTTTGAGTCCATCGCTGGCCCTCTCTGGAAGCAGATACGAGTGCTTTCAGACAAGAATATTAACCTTCGCGGCCAACGCGATCTTCTCTTGCCCAAGCTGGTCTCCGGTGAGATCGACGTATCCGATATTCCCATGCCCAACGACAAGGAGGTCGAAGCCGCATGACACCCCCTGACCCGACGCATATCTTCCATATCACCGCCCTTGATAATCTGCAGAAGATCCTCGCGGCCGGTGAGCTACGAGCCAAGCGTGCATTGGAGCAGGAAGATACGGGTTACACCAACATTGCCCATATGACGATACAGGATCGGCGAAATCATACCCCGGTGCCGTGTGGCCCTGGTGGTGTGTTGCATGACTATGTGCCGTTTTACTTTGGGCCGCGTTCTCCCATGCTATTCACGCTGTCAAAAGGCAATGTTGAGGGATTCACTGGCGGCCAGCCATCTATTGTCCACATAGTATCCAGCATCCAGAGAGTAGAGGCCGCTGAACTGGGTTTTGTGTTCACAGACGGCCACGGGATTATGGAGTTTACCGATTTCTATGATGACCTGGCTCAGCTGGACGAAATCGACTGGCCGTTGATGCGTGCCCGTTACTGGGCAGATACTGATGAAGACCCCGACCGTAAACGCCGCAGGCAGGCTGAGTTCCTTGTTCATGAAAGATTCCCTATTGGACTCATTATAGGAATAGGGGTGATGAACGAGCACACAAAAGAAAAAGCCGAAACCTTGATCCAACGTTTAGGGCTGAACATTCCGGTGGCCGTCAAAGCCGGTTGGTATTACTGAGGTGGCATTATGATTGAAACGACACAAGGCAATTTGCTGGAAGCCGATGCCGAGGCCCTCGTCAATACCGTGAATTGCGTGGGTGTTATGGGGAAAGGTATCGCCCTGCAATTTAAGCAAGCGTTCCCGGAAAACTTTTCGCTGTATGCCCGCGTTTGCAAAGAAGGGCGCATGTTACCCGGCAGAATGTTGGTCTTCGAAACGGGCGGCATGGTCAACCCTAAATACATCATCAATTTCCCGACAAAACGGCACTGGAAAGGGAAGTCGAAGATAGAGGATATTGATGCGGGCCTGATGGATCTGGTCGCRCAGATTGAACACTACCGTATTCAATCTATTGCTATACCCCCGCTAGGGGCGGGGCTAGGTGGGCTTAACTGGGCAGACATCAAACCGCGCATTGAGCAAGCCTTTGCAGAACTGCCGGATGTCCGCGTGCTGATGTTCGAGCCAAAGGGAGCCCCACCGGTTGAGCAAATGCCAGTGCGCACGAAACGGCCGAAGATGACCCCTGGACGGGCACTGCTCATCCGGTTACTAGACCTTTATGGCCGCCAGGGTTACCGCCATAGCTTGTTGGAAGTACAGAAGCTTGCCTACTTTTTGCAGGCCGCTGGTGAACCCATGCAGTTGCAATTCACCGCGCACCACCTGGGGCCTTATGCAGATAACCTAAACCACGCGTTACAACGGATGGAAGGGCATTTTATTAGGGGCTATGGTGACCGCTCCGGTAATGCTGAAATCCGCCTAATGCCCGGTGCTTTGGAAGAAGCGCAAGCATTTTTGGCAAACAATTCAGAAGCCGAGCACCACCTTGAGCGCGTCAAGGCGCTAATAGAAGGCTTTGAAACCCCCTATGGCATGGAACTGCTGTCTACGATTCATTGGGTAGTGTCCCATGAGCCTGATAACGCCAGCAGCCTGGAACACATCAGCGAGCGCGTAGCGTCTTGGAGCCATCGCAAAAAGCAATTGATGAAGCCAAAACATATTCACAAGGCCTATGCGCGCATTGAACAACAAGGATGGGCTTCTGCATGACACCACCTCCGTCTCTCGCTTACGCCTACTCTGAGGATGCCCTGGTCGAGCAGCCTGCTATTAAGCTGTTTGCTGACCTAGGCTGGGACACCGCCAATCTCTACGGGGAGTGGTCGGGAACGGTATCGAGCGAGGGGCGGCAGACCCAGCAGGATGTGGTGCTGGTGCCTCGGCTGCGTCTAGCGCTGGAAAAGCTCAACCCCAAGTTGCCCGCCGATG
Source organism: Halomonas sp. GFAJ-1 (assembly GCF_000236625.2). Taxonomy (NCBI): domain Bacteria; kingdom Pseudomonadati; phylum Pseudomonadota; class Gammaproteobacteria; order Oceanospirillales; family Halomonadaceae; genus Halomonas; species Halomonas sp. GFAJ-1. The sequence continues at coordinate 5,340 of NZ_AHBC01000022.1, read as the reverse complement.
CGCTGGAGAAGGCCATTGAAGAGCTGACCCGCGACCGTGCCACGCTGCTGGCGGTAAATGCTAACCTGGAGGTCTATCGGCTGCTCAAAGATGGCGTGAAGGTTGAGGTCTCCGATGAGCATGGCGGCACCGCTATCGAGACGGTAAGGGTGATCGACTGGAGCCAGCCAGAGCAGAATGACTTCCTGCTGACTTCTCAGTTCTGGGTGCGGGGTGAACTGCACACTCGGCGTACTGATTTGGTCGGCTTCATCAATGGATTGCCGCTGCTGTTTGTGGAGCTGAAGACCAGCCATAAAACCCTCAAGTCAGCCTTTGACGGTAATCTGAGCGACTACCGCTCGGTGATCCCTCAACTGTTTACTTATAACGCCGTGGTAATGCTCTCCAACGGCAGCGAGACCGTGGTGGGCAGTACCTTCTCCCCCTGGGAGCATCTCTTCGAGTGGAAGCGGATCAACGACGAGGGCGAGAAAGGGGTGGTGTCCTTGGAGACCGCCATCCGGGGTATTGCCGAGCGAGTACGGCTGCTGGATATCGTGGAGAACTTCACGGTGTTTGAGGAAGCCCAAGGCGGCACCATCAAGAAGATCGCCAAAAATCACCAGTACCTCGGGGTGAACAAGGCTATCGCCGAGTTGCAAAGGATCAAGAATCGACCTGCCGGTGAGGCGGGACGGCTGGGAGTGTTCTGGCATACCCAGGGTTCGGGCAAGTCGCTTTCTATGGTGTTCTTTACTCAGAAGATCCACCGCACTATCCCCGGCAACTGGACGTTCGTGATCGTCACCGACCGCAACGAGCTGGATGAGCAGATCTACAAGACCTTCGCTGCCACGGGAGCGGTCAACGAGGTGGAAGCCCACGCGGAAAGCGGTGCTCACCTCAAGCAGCTGCTCAGCGAGGATCACCGCTATGTCTTCACGCTGATCCAGAAATTCGGCACCAAGCAGGGTGAAACCTACCCCAAGCTCTCCGACCGGCAAGACATTATCGTCATCACCGACGAGGCCCACCGCTCCCAGTACGACACCCTGGCCATGAACATGCGCACAGCGCTGCCCCATGCCGCCTTCCTGGGTTTCACCGGGACACCGCTGATGGCCGGGGAGGAGAAGACCAAGGAGGTGTTCGGCGACTACATCTCGGTGTATGACTTCGGGCAATCCATTGCCGATGGGGCAACGGTGCCGCTCTACTACGAGAACCGTATCCCCGAGCTGCAGCTGATCAACGAGAACCTGAACGATGACCTGACACGGCTACTGGAAGATGCCGAGCTGAACGAAGATCAGGAGAAGAAAGTCGAGCGGGTCTTTGCTCGGGAGTACCACCTGATCACCCGCGATGACCGCCTGGAAGCCATCGCCGAGGATCTGGTGCAGCACTTCGTTGGTAGGGGCCACCAAGGCAAAGCGATGATGGTCTGCATCGACAAGGCTACCGCCGTGAAGATGTACGACAAGGTACAGGCCCACTGGCAGGACTACCTGGCCCGACTTCAGGCTGACCTGACCTCTGCCCCAGAGGAGCAGCAGGAGGCCCTGAAGCACAAGATCAAGGTGCTGGAGACGACCGACATGGCGGTGGTGGTCTCTCAGGGTCAGAACGAGGTGAAGGAGCTAGCAGACAAGGGGCTCGACATACTGCCTCACCGCAAGCGTATGGTGGAGGAAGATCTCGACGAGCAGTTCAAAGATCCCGACAGCACGCTGCGGCTGGTGTTTGTCTGCGCTATGTGGATCACCGGCTTCGATGTGCCGTCCTGCTCGACCATCTACCTCGACAAGCCGATGAAAAACCACACCCTGATGCAGACCATCGCCAGGGCCAACCGCAAGTATCCCGGCAAGGAAGCGGGTCTGATCGTGGACTATGCGGGAGTGTTCAGAAAGCTGCAGGAGGCCTTGGCCATCTATGGCGGCGCTGCCCCCTCTAAAGTGGGTGAGCCGCCGGCTGCCTACGGCGATCAACCGTCACAGGACGATAGCAGCCCAATCCAGCAGAAGGCCGAGCTGGTGGAGTACCTCAAGCACCTGTTGGCCAAGGCCATCACCTTCCTGACTGAGAAGCAGATTAACCCCGAGGCGATCAAGGCGGCAGGGGGCTTTGAAAAGGTGGCCCTGCTGGACGATGGCGTGGAAAAGCTGCTGGAGAGCGAGGAGACCAAGAAGGCCTTCCTGGGGCTCGCCAGAGCCACCTCCAGGGTTTATAGAGCGATCCTGCCCGATCCTTCCGCCAACGAGCTGGCGCCCGATGCGGTATTGCTCTCGGTGCTGGCGCAGAAAATCAAGGCGCTAGAGCCTGAAGTAGATATCTCCCAGGTGATGCGGGAGGTAGACGACCTGCTGGATCAGTCCGTGGCTCCGGTACCCTACCTCATCGAGGATACCGACGAGGAAAAACTGTTTGACCTCAGCAAGATCGACTTTGACAAACTTCAGGAGCGCTTCAACAAAGGCAAGAAACGTACCGAGTCTGAAAAGCTGCGGGCGCTGCTGAACCAGAAGCTGGAAAGCATGGTGGCCAAGAACCCCAGCCGCACCGACTTCATGGAGAAGCTGCAGGCGCTGATCGAGAAGTACAACTCAGGCAGCGTGAACATCGAGGCGTTCTTTCGCCAACTGATGGCGTTCACTGAGGAACTGCAGGAGGAAGACCAGCGGGCAATCCGCGAAGGGCTCACCGAGGAAGAGCTGGCGCTATTTGACATTATTACCAAGCCAGCCCCAGAGATGAGCGACAAAGAGGTAGCGAAGGTGAAGGCCATGTGCCGGGAGCTGCTGGAAACCCTAAAGCAGGAAAAGCTGGTGTTGGACTGGCAGAAGAAAGCCCAGGCCAAAGGCGATGTTCGCCGCACCCTGGAAATTGTTTTCGACCAGGGACTGCCATCGAGCTTCGATGAACACGTCTACAACGAAAAGTGTGAAGCAGCGTTCCACCACTTGATGACCAGCTACTACGGCGGCGGGCAGAGTGTGTATTCGTCTTATATTTAGCGCAAATTTTTGAAAATATCTATTAGGTTAAGGAAAACGCATGAAGGCAACTGAAGCCAATTTGCTAGAGGTGCTAGAGAAGCCAAGACAGTTTCGCATCCCTATTTACCAGCGCAATTATGCTTGGGGTGAAGCTCAATGTGGGCAGCTCCTCAGAGATGTGTTGGCAGTGGGTGCCGATGAGGGAGCAGCTACGCATTTCTTAGGCACCATTGTTTACGTGGAGCGGGCTCAGTCCATTCTCGTTAAGCAAGAACCGCTAATGGTCATTGATGGTCAGCAACGTTTGACCACTGTTACTTTGATGCTGTTAGCGCTTTACCACTATCTTGCTAAAAACTTGTCGCCTGATCAGGCCGAAGCGCTACGCCGCCGTTTTTTGATCAATCCCAATGAAAACGGTGAAATGCTTTACAAGGTGGTTTTGTCAGATATTGACCGGCCTACGCTGATTTCACTTATTGATGAATTACCAATGCCAGATCCTTGTAGTTCATGCGTAATAAATAATTATAATTTTTTCAAGGAGTGGTTTGAAGCTAACCCAGCTAAATTAGATGCGGTCTATCTTGGACTCTCGAAGTTAGAGATTGTGGCAGTTGCCTTGGAGCGCCAGCGAGATAACCCTCAGTTGGTCTTCGAAAGTATGAACTCAACTGGCTTAGATCTTAGTCAAGCAGATCTGATTCGTAATTTTGTATTGATGGGGCAAGAGCCTCATGAGCAGGAGGCGCTTTATAGCCATTACTGGCGAGCTATGGAAGATGGATTCGGTCAAAAAGCGTATGCTCGTCATTTTGATAGCTTCATGCGTCATTATCTGACGACGGTCACTAATGATATTCCCAATATCAATAAGGTGTATGCGGCTTTCAAAAAGTACGCGGCAGGATACAACGGCTCTATCCGTGATCTGATCAAAGAGGTGCATACTTACGCCAAGCATTATTGCGCTATGGCCTTGGGCAATGAGTCAATTCCCAAGCTGCGACAGGTCTTTAAAGATTTGCGAGAGTTGAAGGTTGACGTTGCGTACCCTTTGTTACTAGAGGTGTACCACGACTATAAGCACAACGGGCTACTTTCTGCAGAAGAATTAGAAAAAGTTGTGAGGTTGATTGAGAGCTATGTTTTTCGTCGTGCAGTTTGTGGAATCCCCACAAACTCTATGAATCGGACATTTGCCCGTTTTACACATAACATACGAAAAGATCGCTACTTGGAAAGCATAGAGGCGACCTTCATGTTGCTTCCATCATACCGCCGTTTTCCAAGCAACGCTGAGTTTCAAACAGCCCTAGAAGAACGTGATCTTTATCATTTCCGAAACTTACGTTATTGGCTGAGAAAATTAGAAAACCACGGTCGAAAGGAAATCGTGTTGATAGATGAATTTACTGTTGAGCATGTGATGCCTCAGAACAGTGAGTTATCTCAAGAATGGCAGGCATTACTTGGGCCACAGTGGCAAAGTGTCCAGGAGTTCTATCTGCATACGTTGGGTAACCTAACATTAACCGCTTATAACAGTTCCTATTCGGATAAGCCGTTTCTTGAGAAGCGAGACGCAAAAGATAAAGCAGGCAAACCGATAGGTTTTGCTCATAGTCCACTTCATCTTAATAGTGACTTACGTCACCTTGAGACTTGGAATCAAGACACTATCCAGAAAAGAGCGACTCGATTGTCAGCATCCGCTCTTTCAGTGTGGCCTGTACCAGCTGTTAGTGATCAACTTCTAGAAGCTTATCGAAAACCATCACAGACTGAAGACACTGAATATACATTGGATGATCACCCCCAGCTAACTGGAGGTGCTATGCGCGAGCTATATGATACTTTTGCCACAGAGGTGTTAGCTCTCGACCCATGTGTCTATCAAGACGTTAAAAAGCTTTACATTGCTTTTAAAGCCGAGACGAATTTCGTTGATGTGATTCCACAAGCAAAGCGCTTGTTGCTTTCAATAAATATTGCTGCCACTGACCTGGAAGATCCTCGTGGTTTAGGGCGTGATGTTATAGGTATAGGGCGATGGGGTAATGGGGATATAGAAGTTCCTTTATCATCAGCTAGTGATCTTCCTTATGTTATAGGTCTTGTGCGACAAGCGCTTGAGCAGCAGATGGATGGCACGGCTTAAACTTATGTTTTCTAAAACCGTCTTTCTATGGCGGCGTTTTACTGGGTTTGAATCGCCCCGGATATTCTAGACACCCGTTAGGCTCTTAAAGTAACGCCTTTCATACTCAACCGGTGACAAGTTATCACTTGTGCCGTGTCGGCGCTTTGGGTTGTAAAACATTTCAATATAATTGAACACGTCACATCTAGCTGCTTC